>JBCCZH010000193.1:0-6115 GCA_039188075.1 Pseudomonadota bacterium | reverse complement strand
TCGTCAACGAATGAGATGAGGAAACCTCCATATGAAAGCCCTGCTCTCCAAAGCTCCTGGCGGCACTGATACACTGGTGCTGGAAGACATTGAAAGCCCAAAGGCGGGCAAAGGTGAGGTGGTCATCGATGTCAAGGCGATCGGCGTAAACTTCCCGGATACATTGATCATCCAGGACCTGTATCAGTTCAAACCCGAGCGCCCCTTCAGCCCGGGCGGCGAAGTTTCCGGCGTGGTCAAGGAGGTCGGCGAGGGGGTCACCAATCTGCAGGTCGGACAGCGCGTGATTGGATCTTGCGGCTGGGGCGGCATGCGTGAGGAAATGACGCTGGAAGCTGGGCGCTGCATTCCAATTCCGGACTCAGTCCCGTTCGACGAAGCGGCCGCCTTCGTCATGACCTATGGAACCTCTTATTATGCCCTGAAAGACCGGGCGGATCCGAAGCCGGGCGAGAAACTCCTCGTGCTGGGCGCGGCGGGCGGCGTCGGCATTGCCGCGGTCGAGCTCGGCAAGGCCATGGGGCTGGAAGTGATCGCGGCTTGCTCGACGCAGGAAAAGGTTGATTTCTGCCTGTCCAAGGGCGCGGACAAGGGCCTGGTCTATGATCGTGGTCCGCTGGACCGGGGGCAGCAAAAGGCCTTCTCCAATGCGATCAAGGAGATTAGCGGCGGCGGCGTTGATATCATTTATGACGGGGTTGGCGGGGACTATGCCGAACCAGCCGTGCGGGCGATGAATTGGGAAGGCCGTTTTCTTGTGATTGGCTTCCCGGCCGGGATCCCGAAACTGCCCTTGAACCTGACGCTCTTGAAATCCTGCGATGTGCGGGGCGTGTTCTGGGGCGCCGCTGTGGCGCGTGACCCGGCGGCCAATCAGCGCAATCTCGCCGAGATGTTTGCCATGTACCAGGAAGGCAAGATCAAGCCCCATGTCTCCGAAACCTTCCCGCTGGCGCGGGGGGGAGAAGCGATTCAGTATCTGATCGACCGCAAGGCGCTCGGAAAAGTCGTGGTTACCGTCTGACGGCTTCCGGCGATTTTACCGGACGTCTCGCAGGCCGAAGGGCTTCGCGGAAAATCGTTCCAAGAATATAGGCGCCGGCCAGGATCACGCCTTTTACGGTGCCGGATATTTTCGACACGCCAATGCGGCGGCGATAAGCGACCGGCACTTCCGTGCAGCGCAAATTCTGTTTCAGGGCCCGCACTTGCATCTCGACGGTCCAGCCAAAGGTCGGGGCTTGCATGGCGAGCCGCTGATAGGCGCTGCGCCGAATCGCACGAAACGGTCCAAGATCGGTGAAGGGGCCATTCCAGAACCAGCGCATCAGACTGGTCGCCAGGGCATTGCCCCAGCGCTGCGGCAGGGTCAGCGCGCCGATCTCTGTGCGTCCCAGGGCCCGTGATCCAATCACCAGATCCGCCTCGCTGCGCAAGATAGGTGCGATGAGCGAGGGAAGATCCGCCGGGTCATCGGCGCCATCGCCATCCATGAAAATCAGCACATCGCAATCAGCGGCCGCCGCGACGCCCGCCAGACACGCCCGGCCATAGCCCGGCTCGGCAACGTAAATCACGTCGGCGCCGGCCTGGGCGGCGCGCTCGGCCGTCCGGTCCGTCGAGCCATTGTCGACGACAATTACTCGATCCACTTGATGGATGACGCTGTCGACAACGCCGCCAATCGCAGCTTCCTCATTCAGCGCTGGAATAATGATGACCGATTTCATCACGGACCTCCTTGTTTCGAAATTCATGGGCGAGGATGGCCAGCGGAAGGCCAAAAGCGACAGGGACAATGATCCATTGATAGACCGGTTCCGCATCCCCCATCTGAAACCGCAACCAATAGAGCGGCGCCAGCAAGATCAGGCAGCGCAGTCCGGCCGCCGGGACCAGCGCCAGGAAGGGGGCCAGCCAGATCAGATACCAGGGATACCCGGTCGGAGAGAGGAAGATCAGGCTGGCAATGACGGCTGTCATCAGCGCCGGCAAGTGCGTCGTGACCTGCGCGTATCGCAGAGACAGAAAGCCAGTGAGACCGATCACGGTCACGGCCACGAGCAGGCGAGCAGCCTGGCCCGGTTCCGCCATCTGGGACAGCAAGACATCTTCCAACAGGGCAAACAGCAACGCATGGGTCCGCCACTCAGAGGCATAGGCGTTCAATCCGGCTTCCGGCTGTATTGCTTGCAAAAGCTGCGGCGCGAGCAATACCCCGGTTGCGCCAATCATGAGGGCGCTGATCCAGATCAGCCGCCGCGGCTGAAACAGATAGGGACGCGCGACCAAAGGAAAGAGCAGGATTGGCCAGAGCTTGACGCCCGCCGCACCTGCCAAAGCCAGCGAGGCCCAGGCGGGGCGCTGCTGTCGGGCGAGCAGCAGCGCACCGAGCAGGAAAGGCAAGACCAGAATATCCATATGTCCCGCACCAAACCCCTGCAGAATGACCACCGGGTTCCACCAATAGAGCGACGCCCAGACCGGCGGGCGCTGATAGGATTTCAGCAATCGCAAAAGAAGGACGAATGTGATGAGATCGGCCAGCAACAAGACCAGGCGCCAGCCTGTCAGACCGAACGGATCCACCACGTGGGCAAGCGCAAACGCGGCCTGGGTCAGGGCCGGATAAATGGTCGATACGTAAGGGTAATTGATACGCTCATGGATCTCGGGATGGTCCGCGGCCAGCGTTTTGAGAACCGCCAGATCCGGGTTGATCTGTTCTGTTTCAACGGGATCAAACAGAAGATCCGAGCCTGCCTGGCTTGGTGCGTATTGATAAGGATCGATACCACGCGCGGTGACGGCGCCATCCCACAGATAGCGATACGAATCATCTTCCAGAACGGGAGAGGAGAAAAACATCGCGCCACGGGCGACGAGTCCAATTGCCAAAATCAGCACTAGGGAGGGTTTCCGAGTCGAAGCCGCCTTGATTTGAAAGGGCAGCGAAAACCACACCGCCCCGACAATCAAAGCGACGGCAATATAAGCCAGGACCGGCATCTCGGCGATGGTTTTGCCATAGGGAAACCAGGCCGAAAGGAGGCTCAATCCGATCAGCAACACGGCAATGAAACAGCCGGTTCTCAGGATCGGATTGAGCGTATTCATGATCGGTGCCTAGGACCCGAACCCACCACGGGACACACTGCCGCCACCGCTGCTGCCAGATCCAACATTCGCCTGGCGCGCTTGATATTGCTCGAACTCTGTCGAGAAATTGCGGCGGTCCAGCTTGGCATTCGTGCGGACCAGATCCTGGTGCTTGGGCTGGACCAGCGTTGCGAGATGCGTCCGCAATGCGGTCTCGTCATTGTTATAGGCCAAAGGCAGGTACCAATCGAAATAGGCGCTGATGCGCACCTTGTCGCCGCGCACGCGAAGGTTTCGCGTATCGGCGCTGAACCGGGCTGCGGCTTCAGCGAGCTTGTCATGCACGTCGGCGCCGGTGAACGGGCGCTGTGGCAGGGATGGACCGCCACGCACGCCTTGATAGAGGCCGAAAATGATGTTCGGCTCATCCCAGCCCGCAAATAGGATGTCTTGTTCAATATCCTGCAGCGACAGCGCTGTGCCGGCGACAGTGATACGCTTCTCGGTCCAGAAGGCGCCTGGATCAGAAGGCGTGCCGCGCTTTTTCTTGTAGCTGCGGACACGCCGCTCTTCGGAGATCGCCTGAACCAGCAGGAAGTTGCGGGTGTTCAGCCAGTAAGCGAGCTGTTCGTCGCGATTGAGCTGCTCGACCGGGACGGCTGCCAGATAATCCGCGTAATCGGAGAAGAAAGGCAGTGCCTGGGCATGCGCCACATCATAGGCGACGAGCGTGCGACCACGTTCATTGGCGGTCAGCGCACGGATCATTTCCGCATAAGGGCTGGAGTCGACGGTCGCCGAGCTTTCGGCATCATATGTTGAGAAGAGCTGTTCCGCCGTCGCGGCCAAAGGCGTGGCCAGTCCAGCGAGAGAAAGCGCGAGTGCGGAGAGCACTGCTTGGGGGAGACGAGCATGAGGCATAATCGGTCCTGTCCTGCATTGATCTTTATGGGTCATCAGGCCCTGGCGCGGGTCCAAAGCAGGCGTAGGATGAAACGCAATGCGATCACTTGAAACTCAAACTCGCTCACAGTTTGGTCATCGCCTGTAGAGGACGAATGGTTATGATCTTGGGGAATTAAAAGGCGCTTCAGCGCGTCGGCGCATCAGTGGAACTTGCATGCCCTTGTCAGGATCGGAGTCGCCGCTTTCAAATCGATTGACCAGTCGATAGGCGAGCCAGAAGCCGACAATGCCGAAGACGACACCGCCAACGGATTGTCCAATCAGAACTCCAGGCGCGCCGCCCAGGGCAGCGCCGACGGCAATGAACGGGACGACCCCGATCGTATTCTTCCCCCAATTCAAAAAGGTCGAGAAAAGCGGGCGGCGCAAATTGTTGAACGCCGCATTCGAGACAAAGAGCGTCCCGTTGAACAGGAAGAGCGGTGCAACCACGAGGGCAAACCAGAAGATGATATTCGCCCCTTCTTCGCTCAGTTTGAAACTGTCAGAAATGAAGCCATGCGTCAGCAGCAGGATGACCCACATGGCGGCGACATAAATGGCCGTGAACTGGACCGCTTTGATGAGGGTACCGCGCACGCGCCCGAACTGTTTGGCGCCGAAATTCTGGCCGATGATCGGCCCGACGGCGCCAGAGAGCGCAAAGATCACACAGAAGGCGAGAGGGGTCAGACGCCCGGCCACGGCCATCGCGGCGACCGCGCTGTCGCCAAATTCAGAGATGGCGCGGGTCACAAACCCATTGCCGAACGGCGTTGCAACATTGGTCAGCATGGCCGGGGCGGCAATCGCGACGATCGGTGCGAGGTCCGATTTGAATCGCGCCGCATTGATCCTTGCGAATCCACCATAGTGTTTGAAGATCGGGTAGAGCGCGGTTGCCAGAGTCGCAAACCGTGCCGCCACGGACGCATAGGCGGCCCCGTCCAGACCGAGGCCAAAGCCGAAAATCAGGATCGGATCCAGGATCGCGTTCACCGCGCCAGCGGTGAGCGTCACCGTCATCGCCCGGCGAGCATCGCCGCGCGCGCGCAGGATCCCGGTGGCCATCATGCCGATAGCCGCGATCGGCATCGCCGTCACGACGATCCGGAAATAACGCACCGCCAGGTCCAGCGTGTCGCCCTTTGCGCCAATCAATCCGATCAGGGAGGGTGCCCAAATCCAGCACGCAGTTGCCAGCACTATGCTGACCAGGGCGCCGAAAATCATCACACTGGAGGCAATCATCCGGGCCTCCAAAGGCTTGTCCTGGCCGAGTCTTTGCGCCACCAGCGCGCTGGTCGCGATGGTCAGCCCGATCGAAACAGAGAAGGTGAAGAACAAAACCGTGCCGGCAAATCCAACGGCGGCCGCCAATTCCGCTTCGCCCAGCATGGAAATGAATAGCAGGTCGGCAAAGTCGACCAGGAAGATCGAGACCAGGCCGATGCTGGCGGAAGAGGCCATGATGATGATGTGGCGCAGCAGATTGCCTTCCAGAAAGATCGCCTGCTTGTTCGCCATACCCGGTCCCTCGCGCGCCGCATGCCCCGCAGTCAGCCTCGCGCTGCGCCCGAAACCTTGCTTCAATACCTGCACATATAGGAGGAGACCCGCCCATGAGCCAGATCCAAGGCCACTGTGATCCGGAATTTTCACAAGTCAGAGAAGAATTTGAGCGCAATTTTGCGGAACGCGGCGAAGTTGGGGCTTCGGTTTGTCTATCGGTGAATGGCGAGACCAAGGTCGATCTCTGGGGGGGTGTGGCCAATCCGGAAACCGGTGAAGCCTGGCAGGAAGACACGGTTTCCATTGTCTTCTCATGCACCAAGGCGGCGACGGCCTTGTGCGCGCATATCCTGATTGATCGCGGCTTGCTTGATCCGGCGGCGCCGGTTTCGGAATACTGGCCGGGCTTTGCCAAGAATGGCAAAGAGGCGACGACGGTTCAGATGATGCTGAATCATGAAAGCGCTGTGCCGGCCAATCGCGACCCCATTCGCGAGGGTGGGTATCTGGATTGGGACTATATGATCTCGCGCATGGAAGATGAGACGGCCTGGTGGGA
>JBCCZH010000192.1:0-6116 GCA_039188075.1 Pseudomonadota bacterium | reverse complement strand
CGCTTTGCGTCGATCCGCCAGCAAACGCGGACTGATCGCGCCGGGTCCGACAAAAGACCAGCTTGATGACCTTCTTACGGTGGCAACCCGGGTTCCGGATCACCGAAGATTGGCGCCATGGCGGTTTTTGGTGTTCAGCGACGATGCCCGCGCTGCATTCAATCAGCGTGCTGTCGAGATACAGAAACAGGAAAACCCGGACGCTACCGAAGCGATGCTGGCCGACACAGCCGGCTATTTCACCCGCGCACCGGTCGTAATCGCAGTGATCTCGTCACCGGATGTTGCGCACAAGACGCCGGTCTGGGAACAGGAATTATCGGCCGGGGCACTCTGCTTCAATTTGCTGCTGACGGCGAATGCCAGCGGTTGGGCCGGTTGCTGGCTGACCGAATGGATCGCCTTCAGCCCAGGCATCAACGCGCTGCTTGAGCTGACCGAGGATGAGCGCATTGCCGGTTATATCTATCTCGGCACCGCCAAAGAGGACCCGCAGGAACGGATGCGGCCCGATGCCAGTTCCAAGATCAAGTATTGGCAAGCCTGACGGACGAGCCGAGCTATTCCGTGATGCTCGGTGCCAGACTATCAAACACCCGCACGCTGGCCCAATTCTCGTTGAATTCCTCGATGAATTGCAGGTGCGGTTCGGTGACCTGATACGCGTCCTGCGCGGCCGTATTCTCAAATACGATGGTCAGGGCAACATCGAAGTCGAGATCATTGACCTCGCGCTGATAGTCGAGATGCCGGGCGCCGGCTGAGAAATAGACAATACCATCATGCGGCGCGAGATATTCATAACAAGCATCGACCAGCGCCTGGATGGCGGCCGCATCGTCATTCTTCAACTCGAAGAATACGGCGTGGGTCAGCAATGGTTCTGCGGTTTGCGCTTCTTCGGCCGCGCTTGTTGCACAGCTGGCCAGCGTGAGAAGTGAACCGATCAATAGTCCTGCGCGCATGACATTCCCCTTCTGTGAAGTTCGCCCCTGTTTGACCCTGGTTTTCGGCCAGGTCAAACCCTATCGCAGAACATTGCCCAACTGGGCCCGCAGGAACGTCTTGATGCGGTGATCACGCTCGGGGGAACTCGGTCCCAGGACGCCCTGAAATCGTCCCGGAATATGATCAACGGCTTGCGATGCACCATCGTCAAAAACATAGTGTTTGAACACCTTCTCCCAGGCGACTCGATCATTCGCAGGCAAGTCACGTAGAACCAGCAAGGCCAGCGCCAGAACATTCATCGGTGAGCCATGCTCCAAAGCGTCCCACCAATAATTGACGAGCACATTGAGCGGGCCTCGGGAGTCAACGAAATGCCACCAGAGGCTCGGCAAATAGACAGCATCGCCCGGCTCGAGCTCGGCGATCTGCGCTGTTTTCAAGGCTTCCTCGAATTTTGGATGCCGGTCAAAATCAATGGCGTCGAGATTGACCATGCTGGCAGGCTGACCGGCCATATTGTAATCAATCGGCCCGACATAGAGATTGGCAATCTGATCCGGTGGGAAAATCACAAATCGACGCTGCCCCGAGACCAGGCAAGCAATGTTCTCGGAGATGTCGAAATGCGGTGCGATCTGTGCGGAATTGCTGATCCAGACCTTCGGAATGACGGCCGCGTCGAGCAGCGGCATCGGGTTCAGCTCGCCGAATTGTGGCAGCGTATTCACCGTCGGGCTCGCCCCGGCATAGATGCCGATCGGCGCATCCGCATCGCGTTGCGAGAGCAACTGATCCACCGTCGCCCGCAGCGGCACCTCACGCTGGTCAAAGGTGAACCGCGTCATGTCTTCGGTATAAAAATAGCGACCTTTGACTTCCGGACGGGCGATAAAGGTCGGCGTAGAGGCGCCGACATCCAGGCTCTTGATATAATCACCCAAGGCATCGACTGACCGGTTTCCGGCTTGCACTGACGGCCAGTCCGAAACAACATTCTTCAGGATAACCGGACGGCCAGCCGGCCGGATCGTCTGATCGAATTCAGCCCGGGAGATATCGGCAACCGTTTCGACAGAGGGAAGATCATACTCAAAAATGGAGCGATGTGACATGCGTACGGTCTCTGTCTTTCTTGTCCGGTGATCGGGCGCCGCCTTGATCGAGCCTAACCGATTCCGAACAGGGCTTCGCTCTCGGCCAGCATGGCTTGTCCGCCTTGGGTAATGCTGGCAACCGCCCCCGGCGCCGCCGCCAGAGATGTTTCGGCAAAGAAGCCCGCCAGCGCCGTCATTCGACCCCGCATCGGCCCGCCATCAGCGCGCGCTTCAACCGCGCCCTTGGTCAGGAAATGTCCGCCAATCACATCCCCGGCCAGGGCGAGATAAGCGGTCGCGCCGGCGAGGGCCACATCCCGATCTTCTTTCATGGTCTGCGTCATCCAGGTTGTCGCGTCGGACAGGGCCTGATTGGCGGCCAGGAGACGATCTGCAATCTGAACCAGGTTTGGATCATTGGTTTCCCGCGCCGCGCGCGCGGTCTGGTCAATCTCTTCCAGCATCGCCGTCATCGCGGCACCGTCGGCCATGGAGAGTTTTCGTCCCGCCAGATCGATCGCCTGAATGCCATTCGTGCCTTCATAGATCGGCAGAATGCGTGCGTCGCGATAGAGCTGCGCCGCCAATGTCTCATTCATGAAGCCCATGCCGCCATGCACCTGCACGCCCAGGCTCGCCACATCGACGCCCATATCGGTCGACCAGGCTTTGGCGATCGGGGTCAGCAATTCCTCGCGCAATTTGGCTTGTTCGCGAATGGCGTCCGTCTCGCCGACTTCCGCCATGTCCGCCGCGACGCCGGTCGCATAGCAAATCGCCCGCGCCGCCATCACTTTGGCGCGCATCGTGGTCAGCATGCGGCGAACATCAGCATGGTGCAGGATGGGCGCGGCGCCCGAGACCCCTTCAGCTTTGCCCTGTTTGCGCTCCTGCGCATATTCAAATGCGGTCTGCCAGGCTGCCTCGCCAACGCCAACACCTTCCAGTCCGACATTCAGACGAGCCGAATTCATCATCGTGAACATGCAGGCCAAGCCCTTATTCTCGGCCCCGATCAGCCAGCCTTTGGCATTCTCATATTCCATCACACAGGTCGGCGAAGCGTGAATGCCCACTTTCTCTTCAAGGCCGATACATTTGACGCCATTCTCGTCGCCGAGGCTGCCATCTGCATTGACGATCCGCTTCGGCACGATGAACAGCGACACGCCGCGCGATCCAGCCGGCGCGTCCGGCACACGGGCGAGCACCAGGTGGATGATATTTTCCGCCACATCATGATCGCCCCAGGTGATGTAGATCTTCTGCCCGGAAATCGCATACGAGCCATCGCCATTCGGAACCGCCTTGGTTTTCAGCGCGCCGACATCTGATCCGGCCTGCGGTTCGGTGAGGTTCATGGTGCCGGTCCATTCGGCGCTGACCAGTTTGGGCAGATACATGGCTTTTTGGTCGTCCGTGCCGTGCGCCAGCAAGGCCTCAATCGCGCCAAAGCTCAGCATCGGGCAAAGCGCGAAGGCCATATTGGCGCCGTGAAACATTTCCATGACCGCCAGACCCAGCACCTTGGGCAGGCCCTGTCCGCCCCATTCCTCGGGCGCCGACAGCCCCATCCAGCCGCCTTCCTGGAAGGTCTTGTAAGCTTCGGCAAAGCCAGGAGCCGCCGTGACCCCCGTTTCGGATAGGTGGGCGCCGGCCTTGTCGCCAGACTGATTGAGCGGGGCCAGGACATCGCGGGCCAGTTTTCCGGCCTCGTCCAGAATCGGCTCGATCAGATCGGGATCATAGGTCTCGAACGCGGCATGACCTTCAAACGCACTTAGCCCTGCCAAATGGGAAAGCGCGAAGGCAATGTCAGAAACTGGAGGTGTATAGGCCATGGATCATGCGGCTCCGGCATAAGAGTTATATTGCCAGCTTTCATATAACGTGACTGGCCAAGAAGAAATCCCACGCTACGTTTTGGCGCAGGAAAGATGATTCACGCAAAGGAGATTCCCATGCGCAAACTCGTAATCGCCGCCGGTCTGTTGGCCGCCACCCTTCCAGCCCATGCCAATCCGACCCTGGAAGGCGTCGCGTCAGGCCTGTATGAGCTTGAAAAGACACACGCTTTTCTGACCTGGACCGTCAAGCATAATGGCATTTCGGGCTATACCGTGAACTTTACGGACTTTGATGCCGACCTGGTGTTTGATGCAGAAACACCCACCAATTCGCAGCTTTCCGTCTCGATAAACCCAGGTGCGTTGAACACGAATTACCCGGATGCCGCGAAAAAAGTCGATTGGGAAACCGAATTGTCGACCGATCCACGGTTTTTGAATGGCACGGAATTCCCGACCATCAGCTTCAATTCGACCTCTGTTGAGCAAACAGGCGAGTTTTCCGGCACGGTGACAGGGGACCTGACCTTCCTGGGCGTCACCAAGCCCGTGACCCTTGATGTGTCTTATGGCGGCGTCGCCAATCCACCCTGGTTTGGTCAGCGCGATGTGATCGGATTTACGGCGTCCACCACAGTGACACGCTCGGAATTTGGCAACACGTCAATGGTGGGTATCATTTCTGACGAAGTGGTCGTGGAATTCTCGGGTGAATTCCTGCAGGCTGAAGAATAGAGCTCGCGCCATCAAGCAGAAGGACTGAGATACAAATGAAACTCAAGACACTTATCGTCAGCAGCGTGGGCGCGATCGCCCTCGCCGCTTGTGGCGGCGCATCAGATGCTCCGGCTGGAACCACCGATGCAGAAACGACATCAGCGGATGTTGAACTACACCCGATGCTGGCGGAGGTCGCAGCCGGCACTTACTCGCTGGAAAAGAACCACGCCTTCATGACCGTGAAGGTCGGGCACAATGGCGGCATCACACAATACCGCATCAGTTTTACCGAGTTTGATGGTACCCTCGATTTCGATCCAGCTGATCCGGAATCGTCAAGCCTGTCTTTCTCGATCAACCCCATGTCGGTCGAGACCAATTATCCTGGCGACTATAAAGCGGGTCATCCCGATAGTGCCTGGGAAACGTGGAATGAAGACGTTTCGCGCGATGCCAAATGGCTGAATGCGGATGAGTTCCCTGAAATCACTTTTGTCACCACAGCGATTGAGCGGACCGGCGATCTTGAAGGCACAGTCACGGGCGACCTGACCCTGCTCGGCGTCACCAAGCCTGTTTCGCTCGATGTCTCTTATGGCGGCGTCGCCAATCCACCCTGGTTCGGCGAGCGCGATGTGATCGGCTTTACAGCCGGCACAACGGTGCAACGCTCCGAATTCGGGATGGGCGCCTATATTCCGAACATTTCGGACGAGGTCATCGTCGAATTCTCAGGCGAATTCCTGCAGGACGAATAATCATGAGCGCGTCATCGGAGCGATATTCCAGTGTGGCCATTACGCTGCACTGGCTGATCGCGATTGCCATTATCGGGATGATCTTTGGTGGCTGGTATATGACCGACCTCCCGGACGGAGCCCCTGGTCAGTATTTCCTGTACCAGATGCACAAATCCATCGGCATCACGATCCTGCTGCTGACGGTGGCGCGTATTATCTGGCGGGTCATGAACCCGCCGCCGCCTTTGCCGGACGACATGAACGGGTTGGAAAAAACCGCCAGCCATCTCGTGCATCTCGGCTTTTATGGCCTGATGATCGCCTTGCCGCTGACCGGCTGGCTGTACAGCTCTGTCAGCGTCAAACTGGATGTCCCGACCGTCCTGTTCGGCCTGATCAGCTGGCCGGATGTCCCTTTCGTTGAAGGACTGAAGACCGAAGGCGCCAGCGGCATCGTCAATTTCATCCATGGTCGCCTGGCCTGGGTGGCGTTGCTCCTTCTGGCCTTGCACGTGGCGGGCGCGATCAAACACGAATTAAGCGCCGAGGAAGGGGTTCTGAAACGGATGATACCGGGCCTGTTTGGCAAAGCCGAACAACCGGCTACCCCGGGGCGCGGTGCGGTCACAGCTTTTGGCAGCGCGCTTGCGATCCTCGTGGTCGTCGCGGGCGCCTCACCGGTCGTGTCAGCATTGACCGGCTCTGGCGCGCCTGTCTCCGCCGACGCCGCATTTGAGCCGAACTGGGCGGTCGACGCCGACGCG
>JBCCZH010000191.1:0-6130 GCA_039188075.1 Pseudomonadota bacterium | reverse complement strand
CGGCCAGGAATATAATCTCTATGGCATCGTCCAGACCCTGTTCGAGAGCGGCCTGCCCTTTCTCGGCCTGGTCGTGATCTTCTTTTCCGGCATTTTCCCGCTGGCCAAGACGATCACCGCCGCGATCATTTTCCGCCAGGGCGCCGAGCCGAGCCCGAAACTGGCCAGCCTGCTCAACATCCTCGGCAAATGGTCGATGCTGGACGTCTTCCTCGCCGCCCTGCTGATCGGGATCAGCCAGATCAGCATCTATATCGGCTTCGAGACGCGGGCCGGCCTGTATTATTTCGCGCTTGGCGTATTGCTCAACAATGCCGCGACGATGCGCCTGACATTTTCAAAAAGCGCCTTTACCCGTTCCAATTAGAGCTTATCTGAGATCGCATGACCGACCAGCCGCAACCGAAACTCGACATTCGCATCATCCCTGTCACCCCGCTGCAGCAGAACACCTCGCTGATCTGGCATCGCGAGACCATGGAAGGCGTCTTCGTCGATCCGGGCGGCGAGATTGACCGCCTGATGGGCGCCGCCGAACAGTTTGGCGTCAAGATTGTCGCCGTCTGGCTGACTCATGGCCATCTCGACCATGCCGGCGCCGCCACGGCGGTGAAAGAGCGCACCGGCTGTCCGATCATTGGCCCGCACAAGGATGATCAATGGCTGCTCGACGAGATCGAGGCCCAGGGCGCGAAATATGGCATTGCCGATGGCAAGAATGTCCAGCCGGACCGCTATTTGGACGAAGGCGACACGCTGACGCTCGGCGATGAGACGTTCGGCGTCACCCATTGCCCCGGCCACACGCCGGGCCATGTCGTCATCTATCACCAGGCCGGCCAGCTCGCCTTTGTCGGCGATGTCCTGTTCCGCGGTTCCATCGGCCGCACGGATTTCCCGAAAGGCAATCACCAGCAATTGCTGGATTCGATCGTGTCGAACCTCTGGCCGCTCGGCGATGGCATGCGCTTCGTGCCCGGGCATGGACCGATGAGCACGTTCGGGCAGGAACGGAAGGATAATCCGTTTGTTGGAGATGCGGTGCTGGGGTGAGTCATTCTGACGGCGGGAAATGCTCGACTACCAAGGCGTAGCATTACCCGATTCAGAAATTTTTCTTCTTGTCCGAATGCGATTCGCGCGTTCCCCAAGCATAAGGTCGATGGCAGCGTCTTTGGAAGTTGGAACACTTGAAGCAGCATACTCCGCCGCCACATTTCTAAAGGCCAGTGCGGTGCAAGTTTTGGAGTAGCTTTCAATCACCTTTTTGAAAGCGTCTTGGTCCTTTTCAGCTCGCTCTAGTTTACCAATAAATTCTCTTGTCAAAGCTCCGCTCGGACCCCGTTTCTTCGCCGTGGCTTTTCGAGCTGTATTAGATTTCGTCGGTGGATCTGAAATGTATCGGACGAAGTCTCGAAAGTTTGACCCATCGAATGATTCCGCTCTTTGTCTTAGCCGCTTGATCCCATTATGAAGCGCTTTCGGTGTGGATTTCACCGTCGCAGCCTCAAGATCATTTAACGCCTTAAGAAACTGCTTTGGTGAAACTGAATTATCGAACATTTTCATCAGCCCTTAGACCCATCTCATAGGCGACAAAATCGCCGAACTCGCTCAATATGCTGGTGATGGTTTGCGAAGTCACCTTATCATCCATTAAATAAGCAATGGTTTGTTCGGAGAGGGCTTTTCCGAAAACTACCCTATTGGGAATGTTTTGCGGAATCGTTCTAACTACCCCTCGCCAAGAACTCATGTACTCCTCAGCTCGCTTTATTAGTCGTTGCTCTTCTGAACTCATGTTGGTCGAAGCAGATCGATTAACTCCCAACAAAACTCTCTGAAGAGCTGGATTGAGAATTTCAGCCAGGGCGTTGAGCTGGCTCATAAAATTACCCACCGCTTCTGTGGACATTAAATCTGGAATTGTAGGGACCAACAGTGTTCTACATGCCGTTAGAGCATTGATAGCTCCCAAACTAAGACGTGGGGGGGCGTCGATGATGACTACATCATATCGTTCTCGAAACTCTTCAGAGTACAAAAGCGCTGGCAATCGGTAACGGGGATCATGATCCGTCTCTTGGAACAACCAGGATACCATATTTCGGTTTTCCAAAGCCGCGAATTCGTAGCTACAGGGAACTAAGTCAACACGCGGTAACCGGTCACCGATTGGCATCGTGAATTCTGGCAAAGTTGGCATCTTGTTTGCTGAAGAGAACATACGTTTCGCATGTTGATATGGTACATCTTCGTACCGCATCATCCGAAGCAACGCAGCGGTAGCGGATCCTTGGTAATCGAGATCGACAATCAGCACCCGCTTGTTCATTGATTGAGAGAAATGCGCAGCAAGATTTGAAGTGATCGTGGTTTTCCCCACACCGCCTTTCAAGTTCATCACAGCTACTACGTTTATTTCCGAGCTATTGATGAGCGTGTCATATCCATCAATTGGCACGGTCGGATGAGAGTTCCAAAGCGACTTGTCTCCGCCGAGCAGCGCTTCCTTCAACGAACGATATCTTCGGATATCATTAGCTTGTTTAGCCGCTCTAGCGTTGGCCTCCTCGGCAATTTTCGTCTGCCTCTCCGCTTCTCTTTTTTGTCGTTCTGCCTGTTCGTGAGCATCTCGAATTTTGTCGGCACCTGGACTCTTCGTTTCACCAAGTTTGCTGCCAACATTAAATGCTAAACCAATCAATCCAATCGACACCGAAACTGAACCAAGAAGTATCGGTACAATGTTATTTGCAATAAACTCCGGCACTTTGCTCAACTCCACTCTGAGTTGTTAATAGTGCAAAAGCTCAGTTTTCGATCAAGTATTAAAATCGCTCATCAGATCAGGCTGGGAAGATCCCATCGCTCCCGACCCCACTAAACCCTCTCGTGATAGACTGCCCAAACAAGTTGGGCAGAGCCATGAAGGCGCCGCGGTCCTGAGCCCCTCACCCGGATGCGGGAGAGGGGTTGGGGTGAGAGCACCATTGATCATGAATTCAACCAGGTCTCATCTCCCGCACGCATCTTGCCCTCATCCCCGGCCCTTCTCCCGAGATCGGGAGAAGGGGGCGCGCGTGGGGAGTCTTTGAGCCGTCTCTCCTTCACGCTCCCCACGGCTTGTCCGTGGGGTCCAGCATCCGGTCTTGCGGGAAGATCGGGAGCGGTCCCATCTCTCCCGACCCCATTGAACCGACTCATGTTGGACTGCCCAAACAAGTTGGGCAGAGCCGCGAAGGCGCCGCGGTCCAAAGCCCCTCTCCCGGATGCGGGAGAGGGGTTGGGGTGCGGGCACCATTGGTCGTGAATTCAAGCATGTCTCGTCGTCCGCAACCATCTTGCCCTCATCCCCGGCCCTTCTCCCGCATCCGGGAGAAGGGGGCGCACGCGGTGAGTCTCTGAGCCATGTTTCCTTCACGCTCGCCATGGCTTGTCCGTGGGCGCAGTCCTATTTCTCCCGATCGGCCTAAGCGTCATCGCCAAACAAAGTCTGACACCATAATCGCCCATCCGCTCATCAGCTGGCGACTGAATCGCGCCGAACGCTGGCTTTCCCCCAGGCTTTCTCGTGGAAAAAATAAGCCACGGTCTGAACCGCAGGCTCGAGCAAGCCGATGGCGAAGGCCGCTGCAAGACTGCCCGTCACCGCATATGCCACAGCCATGGCGACGATCAGGTGCATCACAGCATAGGTGATGGTCTTGTTGAGCTTATACGTCATAGTGTGAGGTCGCCTGTTTACATGCTAATGATTATCATTTGCAACTAATGCGCTCGAAATCAATCCCCAAATGACGTCAGACACTGCGTCTCGCCTATCCCGCGTGATCTTGCTATGTCGGGCGCCATGACCGGCTCGCCCGCATCTGAAAACTATCGCGCCACATCGCTGTCCTGGGCGCAGGCGGCGACGCGGCTGGCGGTGATCGCTGCGCTCATATTGGCGGTCTTGAAACTCGCGGCATGGCTGATCACCGGCTCTGCTGCCGTTCTGGGCTCCCTGGCCGATAGCGGGCTGGACCTGTTTGGCAGCCTCGTCGCCGCTGGCGCGGTCCGGTATGCCGCATTGCCGCCGGACGATAATCACCGGTTTGGACACCATAAAGCCGAAGCGCTGACGGCTTTGGGACAGGTGGCCCTGATCGCGGCATCGGCGGCGCTCGTCGCCTGGGAGAGCCTGCAGAGACTGCTCCAGCCGCAACCGATTGAGCGTCCTGTGATTGCGATCGCCGCGCTCGCCATTTCCCTGATCGTCACGCTTGGCCTGGTCACGTTTCAGAGCATCGCGATCAAACGCTCCGGATCGCTGATCGTCGAGGGCGACCGCGCCCATTATACCGGCGACCTGATCGCCAATAGCGGCGCGCTGGCCGCGGTGATCATCGGCGCTTATTTTGCCTTTCCACAGGCCGATGCCCTGGCCGGTCTGATCGCCGCAGCCTTTCTGGTGACGGCGGGCTGGAGCGTCTCGAAACAGGCCATTCCCCAGCTCATGGATGAAGAATTGCCCGAGGCCGACCGCGCCCTCATTCAGGCCATCCTGGACCAGGACGAGGACGTGCGCGGCTATCACGCCCTGCGCACACGCCGCGCCGGCGGCAGCCGCTTCATTCAGGTCGATATCCAGATCAATCCGGATCTCAGCTTCCGCGAGGCGCACGATATTTCCGATCGCATCGAACTCGCGATCGAAGAGGCGTTTCCCGATGCCGACGTCATCGTCCACCCGGACCCGGCCGGCGAAGCGCGCATTGAGCGGCGCGTTTTGTCAGACGAGTGAGTACGGCGCTTTTGACACCGCACCCCGTCTGTATGGGCAAAAGCGGCTAGGCCCCTACCCCAAATCCGGAATTGCCATGCCTTTCTGCACCCCGTCCCGGGCCGCCATCCGTTCATGCCAGGCGGCAACATTGGCGAAACTTTCACCGCTGTCGCCTTGCACCGGCGTCAGCGCCACAGCCGACCAGGGATAGATCGCCATGTCCGCAATCGAGTAATCTCCGGCGACAAAAACGTGGTCGGCCAATTGCTTGTCGAGCACCTTGTAAAGACGGATAGCTTCATCAAAGAAGCGCTGGATGGCGAGCGGCATTTGCTCATCTGCGCGGTTCATGAAGTGATTGAGCTGGCCCAGCATCGGCCCGAACCCGGCCATTTGCCACATCAGCCATTCCAGAACCCTGGCCCGGTCGGTGGCCGCTTGTGGCAGGAATTGACCGCTCTTTTCGGCCAGATAGATGAGGATGGCGCCCGACTCGAAGACGCTGACTTTCGTGTCCTGGTCATAAATAGCCGGGATCTTGTTGTTCGGGCTGACGGCCAGAAAATCCGGCGTGAATTGCTGGTCCTTGCCGATATCGATCGGGTGGACGGTATAAGGCAAGCCCATCTCTTCCAGAGCAATGGAAATCTTGCGACCATTCGGCGTGGTCCAGGTATAGAGATCGATCATTGGAGTATCCTTCATGTGGCAGGGGGCATCGGCAAAAGCCTAGTGAAGGATGATCGGAAGGCCAATGGCGGAATGGCGGCCCGGACGCTACGGAAGCTTGGTCCAATTTCCCTCCACTCCACCCTTGTACCCCCCGCCGCGCAACATAGATTTTCACCAGCGCGCAACAGCCTGGCGCAGAGGCGGTGAAAAGGAGATCGGTCGGTGGCCACCGTTCCAGCAAATGTCAATTACACGTTCAGCGAGGCACAGGTCGAGCAGTTGAAAGCCTATGGCACCATCCGCGCGCATGAAGATGGCGCGGTGCTGACCGAGGAAGGCAAAACGCATCAGGACTTTCTCGTCACCCTGTCCGGCGAAACGCATATTTTCGTCACCACACCGGACGGCCCGAAACGCGTTGGCTGGATGGAACCAGGCCAGTTTACCGGCGATATTTCAGTGATTACTGGCGCCGCCTCTCTGGTCCGTGTGACCATGGGCAAGGCGGGTAAGCTGCTGCATATCGAACATGACCGGTTGCAGGATCTGCTCGTCGCCAATTCCGAACTGTCCGACATTATCGTCCAGACCCTGACCGCGCGCCGGGCCTTTGCGCATAATGCCGATCATGGCTCGGTCATTGTCATTGGCGCGCCGCAGGACCGGCTGGTCTTCACCGCCCGCGATCTG
>JBCCZH010000190.1:0-6139 GCA_039188075.1 Pseudomonadota bacterium | reverse complement strand
CATATGTCTTTAATCGCGGCGAACCT
Organism: Pseudomonadota bacterium; assembly: GCA_039188075.1. GTDB lineage: Bacteria > Pseudomonadota > Alphaproteobacteria > Caulobacterales > Hyphomonadaceae > Henriciella. The sequence continues at coordinate 6,113 of JBCCZH010000190.1, read as the reverse complement.
GCACAAAGAAGCCTCTTGGCGGCTGGAAAGGCGCTGCATTCCCTGTTATCAGCGCGAGTCAAAGGCGTACGCTTGCCAGATCCGAACTGGACCGTGCGTCCCTATGAACGAACACAGCCGACGGAGCGCCAGGACATGGGCGAGACTGACACAAAGCAACTGCTTCACATCGTGATTGGTGGGGAGCTCAAGGACGTCACCGATGTTGAATTCGAGGATTTGTCGCAAATCGACTTTGTCGGCGCATTTCCGAGCTACAAGGAAGCGTATGATGCCTGGAAAGGCGCCGCGCAGCGGACGGTCGACAATGCCGAAACGCGCTATTTCATCTTGCACGCCCATAAGCTGCTAGATCCTGAGACGGGTGACCATCATCACGTCTAGTCCAGACAAGACGCCACCAAGACGCTCTCTGGCGAAACTATTCGGAGCGCATTTCTGGCCGCATAAAAACTGGTTCATTGCGGGCACGCTATTCGCCGTGATTACGGCGCTGAGCGCCGTTGGATATGCGGTTGTTCTGGTGTTCGTCGGCAATACGCTGCAATGCCAGATGCAGGGCGGCGTGGGGGATGCCTGCGATCAGGTTGTGGAAATGACGAGGGGGACGGGTCTCGACACAGCCGCCGCCTGGGTCTGGCTGGGAATTTTCTCGATTATCGCTCTGACCGCAGCACGGGCCTTGTCCATGTATGCGATGACCATGTTCAATAATACGGGGGTGCAACGCGGCCTGGTTTCTGTTCAGAGCGTACAGTTCGACGCCCTGACCGATGGCGACTATGCGCGCGTCGCCGGTGACAGTTCAGGCGGCTTCGTCTCGCGGTTCATCAATGATGTGAACGCCATTCGCGATGCGGCTCTGCGCTTTGCGAATAATTTCACCAAGAGTCTCGTCACCGTCATTGGCGTGCTGATCTATCTCTTTGTCCTCGACTGGCAGCTGGCGCTGATCATTCTGGTCGTGTATCCGCTGGCCCTGGGTCCTGTGATCGCGCTCGGCAACTCCATTCGCGGGCGGGCAAAGAAGGCCCAACAGCAGATTGGCGAAGTCACCGCGCTGGTTTCGGAAGGCCTGCAGTCCGCGCGTGTGGTCAAAGCCTATGGGCTGGAAACCTATCAGAAAGAGCGCGCCCATGTCGGTTTTGCCGAGCGGTCACGCCTTTTCCTGCGCGTGCTGAGCCAACGGGCCGCGGTGGATCCCATTCTGGAGATTGTCGGCGGGATTGCCATCGCGGCACTGCTTGGATTTGTGTCGTTCAGGATCGCAGCCGGCACCAATACGCTCGGGGATTTGCTCGGCATTATTGGCCTGATCGGAGTCGCGTCGCCGGAAGTCAGAGCGCTTGGCTCCATCACTGCCGTGGCCCAGGAAGGCGCCGCTGCCGCGGATCGGGTGTATGACATTGTCGATGCATCGCCGAGCGTGACGGATGCGCCAGACGCCATCTCTCTGAATCAACCAAGTGGTGCACTGGCCTTTGAGGATGTGAAATTCGCTTATCCTGATGGGACCGCCGCGCTGCATGGCCTGAGTTTTCAAGTGGCGGCGGGGGAGACGGTCGCGATTGTCGGGCCGAGCGGGGCCGGGAAATCGACTGTCTTCAATCTGCTAATGCGGCTTTATGATCCAATGGGGGGCAGCGTCAGTGTCGATGGGCAAGACATTCGAAAGCTGAACGCGAACAGTTTGCGCGGCGCAACGGCGCTGGTCTCGCAGGATACGGCCCTGTTTGATGACACGATTGGAGCGAATATTGCGCTTGGGCGGCTCGGTGCTGAGCAGGGCGCGATTGAAGCCGCGGCCAACGCAGCCAATGCTGATGAGTTTATTCGTGAAATGCCCGGTGGCTACGACGCTGAAGCGGGAGAGATGGGACGCAACCTGTCCGGGGGTCAACGCCAGCGTGTTGCCCTGGCTCGAGCAATCTTGCGCGATGCGCCCATTCTGCTCCTGGATGAAGCGACATCCGCGCTCGACGCCGAAAGCGAAGCCAAGGTTCAGGCGGCGCTCGCTGATTTTGCCAGGGATCGCACGACCCTGATCATTGCCCACAGGCTGTCGACTGTGCGCGCTGCAGATCGGATTGTGGTGCTTGATGCCGGGCTAGCCGTGGAAAGCGGCACGCATGACGAGCTGATGGCGCTCGACGGCGTTTACAAGCGTTTGGTTGAGGCGCAGCTAAACTAGCTTGGCGCGCCTTGAAGTGGGCGCTCTGCGGGCATTTGATCCGCTGCCGTTTTCAGGAAGCGCGCCAGTTTCTCGGCGCTTTCTGCCCCTTGAACAGCGATCTGGCGGTGGGCGATGAAGGTCGGAACACCGGAAATGCCCATTTGCCGGAACAGGTTTTGTTCCTCGCGAGTCCGTTCGACATCTGCGTCGCCCGAAAGAAGATCGGAGACCAGGTTTGAATCGAGACCGATCCTGGCGGCGATGGTGACCAGGACCTCATGGTCGCCAATATCCAGACCTTTTGCGAAATAGGCCTCGAACAGGGCTTCCTTCGCCTCCATTCCGAGGTTCTGACCCTGCGCCCAGCGGACCAGGCGGTGGGCGTTGAAGCTGTTCGGGCGCCAGGTAATGCGCTCGAAATCGAAGGGAATGCCGAGCTCTTCGCCATACTGGATCAGGGCGTCGCGCATCTGATTGGCGCGGTCCTTACTCTGGTCAGAGCCAAAGCGTTGTTTCATATAGGCTTTATAGTCTGTGCCGCCCGCTGGAATGGTTGGGTCCAGCTCGAACGGCCGAAACAGTATTTCCACGTCCAGCTCCGGCACCAGCTCCAGTGCCCCCTTGAGGCGCCGCAAACCGACCCAGCACCAGGGGCAGACCAGATCAGAGACCATTTCAATATGCAGGATCATGTCGCGGCTCCTTGCGATGCGTGGGCCTTGAGGTGGGCCAAATCGACGATGGCCAGCGTCTTGTGATGCGTCGATTCCAGATGCACAGGCGGGGCAACGCCCATTTGCCGGGCCTCCTCCCAACGGGAAGCGCAGAGACACCAGCGATTGCCGGGTTGCAGGCCGGGAAACTGAAATTCGGGCCGCGGTGTGATCAGATCATTGCCGCGGTGAAAGCTGTAATTCAGGAATTCGGCCGTGACGGTCACGCAGACTGTGTGCATGCCATGATCCATTGGACCCGTATTGCAGCAACCATCGCGGAAGAACCCGGTCAAAGGGTCGTGACTACAAGGCGCCAGTTCCTCGCCGAGGACGTTGCGGGCTTTGACTTGTGTCTCACTCATACCGGGGCCGGTGTTTGCGGTTTGCTGGCGGCGGTTTTCAGCACGCCCCAATAGCCATGCTGAACCTCCATCCGATCGGTCACGCCTTTGCTTTCCAGGAGCGCGTGGGCTTCGGCCAGGCGATAGAAGGGCAGGTGCATGAACATGTGATGCTCGCAATGATAATTGACCCAATAGGGCGCGATAAAGATCCGCTCCAGCAGGCTGGCATGAGTCGTCCGCGCATGGCGCATCGGATCATTATGGTCCGGCACGACCGCGTGTTCTGCAATATTGCGCAGGCGGGTGACCATCATGTTCCAGGTCGCCATGGGCAGTAACCAGAGGACGAAGAAGGCCCACCAGTGGCCAAGCAGGGTCAGAACCGCGAACAGCAGGGCATTGGTGATCAAATAAGGCACAGCCGCTTCACGCGCGGCCTGCATCCGATTGGCCGTATTGGCACCTTCGCGGATCTTGAGCCCCATCGCATTGGCGAACTGGTTCAGCCGTTGCTTGTAGAAGGTCTGTCCGGTCAGATCGCGTATGATCTTGCGTTTCAGGGATTGGCCCGTGATCGGAAATGGAGCGGAGAGCACCAGATCCGGATCTTCAGGCTGCTGCGCATATTTATGATGCTGCAAATGATATGGCCGATACGAACGCAAGCTGCCGCCAATCGGGGCGCCGGACAGCCAGTGGCCGAAAAAATCGTTGATCGTCTTGTTCTGCGACAGGCCGCCATGCGCTGCTTCATGCATCAGTACGGCCAGGCCGAGTTGCCGGGCGCCAATGATCGGCACGGCCAGAATGATCAGCAAGGGCTGCCAGATCGCGGCGGCCATAGCGAGCCCGATCACAAGCCAGCAATGCACCACCATGCCGAGCCCCATGAGGTCTGATCGACGGGACACATGTTCCCATTCCTGCTTCGTAAAAAGGTCGAGCGGACGGATTCGTTTTGCAGCAGCCATGACCTGAATATACAGGCTTTTCCTTACGGCAGACAAGAATGGCCTAGAGGAAAGCCGCGATCACCAGTCCGGCCACAATGATCGCGCCGGCCAAGACATTCGACTTGAACATGTCCAGGGCCCTTGCCTGACGGTCGATCGAGAGCTGTGACACCTGCCACAGGCCGTGGGTAAAGAAGGCGAGCGCCAGAATCGCGCCGACGCGGCCAGCCCCGGCGAAATAGGCACCGAGGAAGATCAGGGTCGTCGCCATCATGTGAAAGACAAACACGCCGGTAATCACCTTGTCGCCAAACAGGCGTGCGGTCGATTTTACCCCGAGCATAGCATCATCTTCGCGGTCCTGAAGGGCGTAGATGGTGTCATAAGCGACCGTCCAGCAGACGAGGCCGAGATACAGGACCACCGTCGCGCCGGTCACGCTGATTGCTGTGGCGGCGCCGACCAAGACCCCGAAATTAAACGTAAATCCGAGCCAGGCCTGCGGCCACCAGGTGATCCGCTTCATATAAGGATAGGCCGCGACGAGCGGTATGGAGAGCAGCGCGACGATTTTCGCATCTGTCGGCAAACAGAGCCAGACCAGCAATCCAACCGCCAATTGCCCAGCGAGGAACATATAGGCTTGCTGCAGCGTAATATCGCCAGATGGCAGCGGGCGCATCGCGGTTCTTTCGACTTCAGCGTCAATGTCGCGATCGCGAATATCATTCCAGGTGCAGCCGGCGCCGCGCATGGCGATCGCGCCAATGCCGAACAGCACGATCCAGACCAGATCTATCCATTGAAATCCGGCCGGAATGCGCATTTGCGCGAGACCCATCCAGCACGGCAATAGAAGCAACCAGATCCCGACAGGCCGATCCCATCGGGCCAGCGCCGCATACGGACGGCTCTGTTCCGGCAGATCTTGCAGCCAGTTCGGCAAGGCGCTGTCTAACGGGATGTTCCGCCAGCGCTTTTCCTTAGGATCAGGCGACTCAGTCATGTCGCTCTCTATAGCGACTTTTAATTGCGGTGCCATGTCTTAACGCCACCCCCGCTTGCGCCTATAGAGCGCAGGATGAGCCATATTGCCCGTCTATACGTTGATGCCCCTCTGAAAGAAGATGTGGAAATCGGACTGCCTGAGGCGCAAAGCAGATATTTGCTGCGCGTCATGCGCCTGAACGAAGGCGCACACGTACGGGTGTTTAATGGCGCTGATGGAGAGTGGGATTGCACTCTATCTGTGCGAGGCAAGGTCGCCATGCTGAACCCGCAAAAACAGACGAGGCAACAGATATCAGGACCCGACCTGACCCTGCTGTTTGCACCGATCAAGAAAGCCAGAACCGATTTTATCGTTGAAAAAGCGACAGAGCTTGGCGTCAGAGCGATTCATCCGGTGATGACTGAGTACACGCAGACCCATCGGGTCCGGACATATCGTTTGCGGACGTTGGCGATCGAAGCCGCAGAACAGACCGAACGAATGGACCTGCCGGAGATATTTGAAGCCGAATCGCTGGCGAAAACTCTATCCGCGTGGGACCCCGATGTGCCGCTTATCTATTGCGACGAAGCGGCAGAGGCCGCGCCTTTATCACAATATCGAGAGCAACTGACCGGCAGGGGCGCTGCTATACTTATTGGGCCTGAGGGTGGTTTTTCCCCGAAAGAGCGAAAAATGTTGCGGGAACTCGCCTTTGTTCTGCCGATTACGCTGGGACCGCGCATCCTTCGCGCAGAGACAGCGGTTGTGTCGGCGCTCACCCTTTGGCAATCACAGGTTGGCGATTGGCAAAAGGCTCCCTATCTGCCTGAAACATAAAACACTCCAGGAGGGCAGGGGCGTGACAACACCGACCAAGGACATAGACGAATCTGCGCCGCGCATTTCCGGAAAAACGGAACTGGTGGAGTGGTT
>JBCCZH010000189.1:0-6150 GCA_039188075.1 Pseudomonadota bacterium | reverse complement strand
GGTTATGCCGCGCGTCAGGCCTTGAGCAATATCGAAACCGAAGGCGGCGGCATGTCCTTCCTGTCATCGCCGAAAATGTATGTTTGGGATGATGCCCCACTCGGTGCCAATGGACAGACCCATTGGACCATGCAGGTTCAGCCCTGGCGTCGGTCTGAAGACGATGTGGCGTCACTGGTGCCATTGAAAGGTCCCATCTTCCGCTTCCTGCCAAACGGCACGACCAAATGGTCGCTGGCCAATAGGGATGCTGATCTCAGCGCTGAAATTGAGCGCCGCGCCAATCATTCGCGCGCTGACAGTCTGATCTGGGTGGCTCTGTCTATCCTGGAACAGGCCCAAGCCCAGATTCAGTCGGAAGCCTGGCGTAAAGGCAATCAGATGTACCTCCGCCGCGAATTGGGCGATATTCTGCTCAGCTATCCGGCCGGATGGACCAAGGACGAGATCGAGATTTTCCGCGACAAATGGGAGATCGCACGCGACATCTTCCTGTTGAGCCGGTTCGAGGATCCGAACGAGATCAAGCGGGAAGGCCGCGGGCCGGACATTCGCCTGGCTCTGGACGAAGCTGTGGCGCCGCAACTGGCTGTCGTTTTCTCTGAAATTCACCACATGGGCGATACCGGCGAAAACTGGATCGAGCTGATGGGACGTGGAAAAGGCACCGATGCCAGCGTCCGTGTCATGACCCTGGATATTGGCGGCGGCACGACCGATACGTCTGTGATTGAATATTCCGACAAGCTTCCTGGCGCCGGTGTCGACCTGGTCTGCAAGCTGTTGTTCAAGGATTCGACCACGATCGCCGGCGATCGCTTGGCCAAGGATATTATCGAACGCGTTTTGCTGCCGAAATTCGGCGAACCCTTCTCTGCCAGCGCAGAAGAGCGCGAGAAGTTCGAGCAATTCTTCCTGCGCCAGATCAAGCGGGAAAGCGAACGCCAGCAGCGTCTGGTCTGCACGCGAACCGTGTTCATCCCGATCGCCCTGCAGATTCTGCGCAGCGTATCGCGCGGTGACACGGAAATCGTGCTGGATCTGGCCGAGTCGGGCGCGGCCCTCAAACAGATTGAGGTTCTGAACGAATTGGGTCGCAAGGATGGTCTGAAGCAGAACATCATCAATCCTGGCGAAAAACTCGAAATCGAAATGGCCAATGTCGATAAGGTGATCAATGAATGGTTCACCCACATTGCCGAGACCCATGCGCGTTATGTCGGACTGTTCGATTGCGATCTGGTGATCCTGACCGGTAAGCCGTCTGAGCTGCCGCAAGCCAAGCGTATCCTGTCAGAGAAGCTGCCGCTCGATCCGGCGCGGATCATCACCGCGAAAGGCTATTTCGCGGGTGAATGGCTGCCAATCTCTGAAGAGGGCGTGATCGAGGACGCGAAACTTGTCACGGCGCTGGGCACCGTCGTTTACAATGCGATCGAGTCTGGCATGGTTCCGGGCTGGCGCATTCGCAGCTTCGTTGATGACGAATATCGTCTGCAGAACCATTGGGGCCGGATCTCCGGTGGCCTGAAGCCGTTCACCGAGCGGGACATCATTCTGCCGGCGGGTGATATGGAAGGTGAGACTCGTATGCTGACCGACAGTTTTGTCGGTCGGACGCGGTTCCTTAACCACATGCTGCCAGAGCGGGTCTACAAATTGGTCCTGAAAACCGGCAAACAGGTCATGGTCGATGTCCGCTTCAAACGCTCCTTGCCACAGGCGGCGAATGACGAATACGGCATCAGCGCCGAAGGTCTCGAACTGGTCAGCGCCAAGGATGCGATTACCGGCAAGACCATCCCGTTGGATGAGATCGCTCTGAAACTCTATTCGACGCCGCTTTCGGGTGAGCATTGGCAAGATACAGGTCGATTTGAGGTCCGCTGGTCCGCCTAGCCAATTATTCGCGTAACAGGCGAAAATTCGCCTGAAACGCGAGACTTTCCCGGTTTGAGACTCTTTTGGCACGATGTTTGCTCATGAATACACGTGAGACGCGTAATGCTAGGAGTTGTCAATGAGCGTGGAATTCATGATGGGTAACCGAGGCGTCGGGAACCCGATCCTTCGATCAAATGCTGCTGAAGCCCTTGTTTCTGCAATCAATGAGCGCCTTTTCGAGAGTAATGATGCTCTGCATCAGCGCAAGCAGCTGAGCGATGTCAGCTATCGTCTGCGTTGTGCCTTCAGTTTTGCGCATGAGGCCTTGCCGCAATTGCCGCTTCAACTCGGCCAGGATTATCATAAGGCGAGCGACTATATTCAGCAAGCAATCCATGCCTGGCTGCAGAGTGACGAGCTGACAAATCTGTTCGCCTATCTGCGTCTTGATGATGCGACGGAAGCCGGTATTCGCAACCTTCTGATCAACAGCGTCAATGTACAACCGTTGGCGACCTGGCTGTGCAATGAATTTGGTGAAATTCGAACATCACGTCAGGCGCAGCATTCACGTCGTTACGTTGCAATCAAGCTGACGCATGACGCCATGGCCGCCGTTTCTAATGCGGTTAAGGACGCCGAAGAGACGCGCGAACAGCGTCAGGCACAGTTAGATATCTGGACCGATTTGGAATGTCCGATCCAGAACTCGCTGCACTATCGCACCGTGATTGCGCCGATCTGCAACTGGTTGCTCCAAATGGAGTCCGAGCAGCAGGCGAAAGTGGTCGGTATGCGTGTGGCGAATGAGGAAATGCCCCTAGTGCACGCACCGGTTCAAACGCTGGCGGCATCCGGATCAGAGTTTGTTGATGCCTCTGTCCTGCAAAAAGGGTTGCGTTCGATCGCCTAAAGGCGACCGTCCCCATCTCGAAACCAGTTTCCAAAAAGACGCCGCCTTGTTAGCTTTTGAAAAGCAACAGGGAGGCGTCAAACCATGTCACACACCCTAGAACCCGTCGCCCGCGTGATCCACGCCGCGATCCGCGCATGGAGCACGGCGCATGGCCAACCAGATATGCCGGACTGGGAGAATGCCCCGCAATGGATGAAAGACTCCACATTTGCCAGCATTCAGTTTGTTCTCGAACACCCGGACGCAGATGCAGGGGCCCAGCACGTTCAATGGATGGATCAACGGCGCGCGCAAGGCTGGACCTATGGCCAGGTTCGGGATGAAGCGCGAAAGACCCATCCAATGCTGGTCCCGTTCGATCAATTACCGATCATGGAACAAAAAAAGGACGACCTGGTGAGCGCCATTGTCCGGGCCCTGACTTAGTCATCCTCCCTCACGCGGTAAGGATACGCACCGGGCCATCCAGGATGCGACCGATTTGCCAGATCGGTTCGCCAGCAGATTCGAATTGCTGCAGCATGTCCGGCAGATTTTCCTCAGGAATTGCAGCCAGCAATCCACCCCCCGTTTGTGGGTCGAATAACAGGCTTGCCGTCTCGGCCTCCGCATCAATGAACGCGGCAGCGTGCCTGGCATTGTCGGGCCATAGCGTGGATCGAACGCCGTCACGACTGAGGGAAGATGCGCCAGGGAGCGTGGGAAGGCTCGATATGTCCAGTGCCGCGCCGACCTTGGACGCCGTGAGAATATTCAAGAGATGTCCTGCCAAACCAAACCCGGTGACATCGGTCATCGCGGTCGCGTGTTGAGCGAGGAGCGCCGCGGCCTGATCTTGCAGGCGACACATGGAGACGAGGGCGGCTTGAACATGATCGCCATCGGCGAGTTGCCGCATTTCTGCTGCCAATAGCACGCCGGTGCCGATGGGTTTGGTCAAGATCAGCACATTGCCGGGTTTGGCGCCCGACTGTGTGATTGGTGGGTTTTGCAGACTGGCGGATATCGAAAAGCCAATCGTCAGCTCCGCACCATTGCTGGAATGCCCGCCAGCAATTTGCGTGTCACAAGCTGCGAAGACCGCGTTCGCGCCTGCCGTGATCTCAGCAATCATTGCGCTTTGCTTGGCAGGGGCCAAGGGGGGGAGAATGATCTGCGACAAGACCGTTTTCGGCTGTCCCCCCATCGCCCAGATATCGCCGAGGGCGTGGACGGCCGCGATCCTTGCCAGCGTATAAGGATCAGGGTTGAACGCGCGCAAATGGTCTGTGGTGAAGGCCTCAAATCCAGCATCAGTCTTGATGATGGCGGCATCTTCGGGCGGCCCAGTCAAGCCCGCGACTGACAGGCCGTCGGTCAAAGGTGTTTGCGCCACCTTCGCCCCACAGGCACCACATGCCTGTTCCTGCTGCTCCAGAAGCTCTGCGGCGCCCAGTGCCATGTCATGCGGGCGCTTCGGGCTTGGCATCGAACCCGGTTCTTGAAACTGCTTCATGAACGCTTGATCAATGCGATCTTTCCAGCGCCAGACCCAGTCTCCTGAAAGGCCAATTCCCCATTTATCCGTGACAGCGGATTTTCGTCCCAGTGAGATGAGTTTCAAATAGGCGGCCTGCGGCGCATACGACGTGAAGTCACCGCCAGTTAGCTGTGCGCGCAAATTGTGAAACAGAGCCGGCGCCTGTCGGACGGCAAACACGCCAGCTTTCGGCCGGGGGGCGTCGCTGAGATGGGCGCAGTCCCCGGCGGCAAAGACGTCCGGCGTGTTGGTCGAGCGTAGATATTTGTCGACTTCAATATACCCCGCTTCAAGAGACAAGCCGGTCTCGGCGATCCAGTCATGCGGCGCCGCACCCGCAGCGCTGACGATAAAGTCCACATCCGCGGACAAGGCAGACATGTCGGCTTGCAAGTCTATTCGAACGCCAGCCTTGGCCAGTTCCGAGAGCAGGGTCCGCCGCGCGGATGCGTTGAGTTCCCTGAGCAGTGTATCTCCTGACTCGATGATCTGAACAGATGGCGCGCCGGTACTGACGGCCTGAAGTCGATGCGCCATCGCCAAAGCCAGTTCCACACCGGCAACGCCGCCGCCGAGAATGGCAACCTTGGCGGGCGGGCCTTCGGATGTGCTTCGTTCGATCAGGGTGGACCATTTGTCGGCAAACGGTCCAAGCGGCTTTGCCGGTATGATGACGGGGTGATCATGCTCGGATACTGGCACGCGAGATGAGATGCCCACATCAATCGAAAGCGTATCATAGACAATATCGGGTCGGTCCGCGAGGTGCACGCGTTTGCGCTCAGTATCGATGCCGACCGCGCGATCGACAATCAGCCTGGCGCCGGCCCGTCGCGCCAACCGAACCAGATCGATGTCCAGCTCATCGCGGCCATAATGCCCGGCGACAAAGCCTGGCAGCATGCCGGTATAGGGCGCTTTGACGTCTGGATTGACCAGCGTGACCTGAACGCCGGCCAGTGGATCCATCGCCCATTTGCGCAACACCAGAGCGTGCGTATGTCCACCGCCAAGCAGGACCAGGTCGCGCGTGATCGGAACGGATGCTGTGGCTTGCACGTGGGCGAATTCCTATAGGCTTGTCTGTAACTCAAAAAAGCGATCAGCCCGATCTTTCGACCGGGCTGATCAGATCGTCAATCGCGGTTCGCTCAAGTGGTCAGTGCATCTACCACCTGATCATAGACCGCCATGGCCTTGGCCCGCATTTCATCATCGGTGGCATCCTGAATTGGATGATCGACCAAAACGAAGCGCGCATCGCTCATCCCCAGAGCATCGCGCTGGGTGACGGCGGCATTGTGAAATTCGCTCGAAGCAATTGTAACGGCTGGGAGGCCCTGGATTTCAAACCAGACTGTGTCGTGCATACTGCACGTCGTACAAGACCCTCAGTCCGCCAATCCTTCGACAACGAAATCACATTCCGCTTTCATCTGTGCCCGCAAGTCATCAGGACAGGGTTTGGTGAATGTCGGCTTGGCATAGCGCCGGACTTCAATCCCGGGCATGCGCTCCCCGAGCAAACGTTCCAGCTCATCGAGCAGAATGTCACCACGGGGTTTGCGAATGTCCATCAAGCCGACCACACCGGAAACCTGACCCGAGCGCGGCGTAATTTGCCGGCTGACGGGAACCGATTCATCAGTGGGATCTAGAATGACTGTCATTCATCCTCCTTCTTCTATTGGTCTTCAATCTTGCGGGACACCGATTGCGATCCCATCGGGCCAGTCACCCAGCCATGAAACGCGCTCGAGAATTTCCCGGCATCTGAACCTGCGACCACAATATGGATATGGTCCGGCTTGGCAAATTTTGGCACGCGATT
>JBCCZH010000188.1:0-6155 GCA_039188075.1 Pseudomonadota bacterium | reverse complement strand
GTCACGATTCTCGAGCGCTGGCGCGAGGATGGCAAGACCTTTCCGGTCATGATTCTGACCGCGCGCGACCGCTGGAGCGAGAAAGTCGCTGGCTTTGATGCCGGTGCCGACGATTACGTCACCAAGCCGTTCTATACAGCAGAAGTTCTGGCCCGTTTGCGCGCGCTTTTGCGCCGCGCCTCCGGTCATGCGGTGGCCGCGATTGAAGCCGGGGCCTTGCGTCTCGACACGCGCGCTGCACGTGCGACGGTGAATGGTGAGCCGATCAAGCTGACCGCACACGAATACAAAGTCCTCAGCTATCTGATTCACCATCAGGGTCGGGTCGTGCCGCGGACCGAGCTGGTCGAGCATATTTACGATCAGGACTTTGACCGCGACTCAAACACGATCGAAGTCTTCATTGGCCGCCTGCGCAAGAAAATTGGCAATGATCGGATCCAGACCGAGCGCGGGTTGGGCTATCGCCTCGTGGTGCCTGAGGATGAACGTTCAGGCATGGTGACCTAGGCAAGGCGCGTCGATCTGTATGGATACAGCCGCGCCTCCCAGGAACAGATTTCAGCGACTGAAAGTGGCGCGCCGGCTTTTGCTCGGCGCGTTATTGTGGAGTGTGAAGCTGGTCGTGGGCGGCGTGTTCGCGATGACGGCAGTCTATCGCGCTGAAACCCTGTACATTCTCGATGATGAGCATACGGCGACGATCCAGACCCTGGCGCGGGCCATTCGGCCGCTCGATGATGGCACCGGCCGGATCGAGGATATCGAGGATCGTCACCCGCCAGATCCACGCTTTCTGGTGCCCCTGTCCGGCAAATACTGGTTGATCGTCGCGATCGACGAGACGGGCCAGCATGTCGGCGATATCACGTCACGAAGTGTATTCGATGAAACGCTTGAAATTCCTATGGACTTGCAAGAACAGGCGCTGGTCAGTCCGGGGCAGATTATCAGCGCCAATGGCGCGGGGCCGGCGGAACAACCGGTCCGGATCACCGTTCAGGCAACGACTTATCCTGAGCGCGCCAATCCCGTCCTGCTGGTGGCGGCGTCCGACCGGACCTTGTCCATGGCAGGCGTTGATCGATTACGGACCATTCTCCTGGTCGCGATGATGGCGCTGGCTGGCGGAACACTTCTGGCGATGGCGCTGGGTCTTCGATACGCGCTGCGGCCGCTGGATCGCATTCAATCGGACATTACCGAAATTCGCGAGGGCCGACAGGCCGGGCTGTCCAGCGACTATCCTGCCGAAGTGCAGCCGCTGAGCGAGGAGCTCAACAAGCTGCTCGATCACAATCGCGCTGTGGTGTCGCGCGCCCGGACCCATGTCGGCAATCTCGCCCATGCCTTGAAAACGCCCCTGGCGGTCCTGCGCAATGAGGCCACGGGTGAGACGCAACTTGATTCCGTCGTGCGCCGCCAGTCGGAAGCCATGCGCTCCAATGTTGATCACTATCTCCGCCGTGCACAGGCCGCAGCCCGGGCGGAGGCGCTGGGCGTCCGGTCCCAGGTAAGTGAGGCCGTACAAGGCATTGCCCGGGTCATGAACAAACTGTTCGCGGCGGACGGCAAGTCGGTGACAGTCGAGGTGCCGATCGGGCTGCATGTCCGCACCGAGCAACAGGATCTGGAAGAGATTCTCGGCAATCTGCTCGACAATGCCTGTAAATGGGCGGCCTCGCGGGTGCATGTTCATGCCGAGCATGATGGCAATGGCATGGTCGCCATCTCGATCGATGATGACGGACCCGGGCTCTCTCCCGAAGAGCGCGAGGAAGCTGTCAAACGAGGGGTCCGTCTCGACGAGACGGCACCCGGTACCGGTCTCGGCCTGTCTATCGTAGCCGATATTGCTGGCATGAATGGCGGCAGTCTGACCCTGGATGAGAGTCCAGAAGGGGGACTTCGGGCCATTGTGCGACTGCGCCGGGCGTGAGCAACGTGCCGCAGGGCCTATCTGACAAATTCGGCGTATAGGACCGGCATGAGAGCTCGAACCAAACGTCTTTATGCGGTCGGCGCTGCGGCGGTCCTGATCATCGCCGCCGGTGTGCTGGCCTCGACCGCGCTGCAGCGGCATGCGGATCTGTTCTACACGCCGCAGCTTCTGGTCGAGCGTGGCATGCCAGAGGCAGGACAACGCGTCCGTGTCGGCGGATTTGTGGCTGTCGGCTCGCGCCAGAATGGCGAGGGCGCGGAAATCCTGTTCACGATCGAGGATGGATCAGGCGAAACGGTCCGCGTGTCCTATACCGGTCTGGTCCCGGATCTGTTTCGGGAAGGAGAGGGCGTGGTGGCCACTGGACGGTTCGAGGCCGGCTCCGAAATTTTCATCGCAGAAGAGATTCTCGCCAAGCATGATGAGAATTATCAGCCGAAAGAGTTGGAAGGTCTGTCCCCGACTCAAAGCGCCAGCTGATCACGACAATGAGATCGCCTGTTGATTGGCGGTCCTGACAGGCCATCTTATCTATCAATAAGAGAGATGGAGTTGGCCGATGCAGAGCCAGAAAGTCGAATTTGCCAATGCCCGGGGCGAAACCCTGTCCGGCGTTCTGGAAGTGCCGGATCAGACCGCCTTTGCCTGGGCGATCTTTGCGCATTGTTTCACCTGTTCGAAAAAGAGCCTAGCGGCGAGTCGCGTCGCCCGCGGCCTGGCCGAGCGAGGCATTGGCGTCCTGCGGTTCGATTTTACCGGCCTAGGCGACTCGCAAGGCGAATTTGCGACGAGCGGGTTTTCATCAGATGTCGCGGATCTGGTCTCTGCGGCCGACTGGATGACCACGGCAGGCCGCCCAGTCAGTTTGATGATCGGGCATTCGCTTGGTGGCGCGGCCACTCTGGTCGCCGCCAATGCGGTGGACAGTGTCAAAGCGGTCGCCACGATTGGCGCGCCATCAGATGCGGGTCATGTCGTTGAACAGTTCAGACAGAGCGTTCCGGAGATCGAAGCGGCGGGCCGCGCGCAGGTCAATCTGGGCGGACGCCCGTTTACGCTGAGCCGGGAATTTCTCGATGATTTGCGTCAGTCCAGTGTGCTCGAGTCAGTGAAATCGCTGCGTAAGCCGCTGCTCATCCTTCACGCGCCCGCCGATGAAGTGGTCGGTATCGACAATGCCACTGACCTGTTCATGGCCGCCCGTCACCCCAAGAGTTTTGTCAGCCTGGATCGGTCAGATCACTTGCTGACGGGTAAGTCCGATGCGGGTTTTGTCATTGATGTGATTGCCGGTTGGAGTGCGCGCTATATCGAAGCCGAGGCGGTGGCAGCGGAAACTGCTCCGCAAGCGAACAAGGTCATCGTTCGCGAGACGGGCGAGAATGGACCCTACCAGAATGAAGTCCTGATTGGGGGGCGGCGCTATTTCGCGGATGAGCCAGCCACCTACGGCGGAGCGGATACCGGACCCGATCCCTATGCCTGGGTTGCGGCGGGCCTTGGGGCTTGTACCTCCATCACGATGCGCATGTATGCCAATCGCAAGAAGTGGCCCGTTGATCGCGTCAGCGTCAGTATCGACCATGCGAAACGGCATGCGGATGATTGTGTCGACTGCGGTCCAGCAGACAGAATCGATGTCTTCACGCGTTATATTGAGGTAGAAGGGAATTTGGACGATGAGCAGCGGTCACGCATGCTCGAAATCGCAGATCGGTGCCCGGTGCACCGGTCTTTGGAAAATGGCGCGAAAGTTGAAACACATCTCGTCACAAAACCGGCTTAATGATCTTTAATGAGTGTTAGGCTGTTACTTTAGTAAACTTCGTACCAGATAGGTATGACACATCTTTGGAGGCACGGAAGTCGATGAAATTGTTTGGCATTTCCCGAAATGCAATGGTTGCAGGTTTGGTTGGAGCAGGCGCAATGGGCGCCTTCCTGCTCGGGCCGCAATTCCCGAACGCCGACGCCAATCCGATCACGCTCGAAGCGCCAAATGGCGCCCCTGTTTCATTTGCGGATTTGATTGAGCAAGTCAGCCCGGCCGTGGTCGGCGTCCGCGTGCGGACGGAAATCGAGGTTACGGATCGCGAATTGACCGATCGTGAGCGGTTCCTGGAGCAATTCGGACTGATCCCGCCACAAGAAGAAGAGGGCCCCCGCGAAGGCTTCGGCCAGGGCTCAGGCTTCTTCATTTCCGAGAGCGGCCATATCGTCACCAATAATCACGTCATCGATAATGCCGTCGAGATTGAAGTTATCACTGATGATGGTGAATCGCTGGAAGCGGAGCTCGTCGGCACCGATGCGGAAACCGATCTCGCGGTGCTGAAAGTGAAAGAGACCGGGACCTATCCGTATGTCGATTTCGGTTCGTCCAAGGCGCTGCGGCGCGGCGACTGGGTCGTCGCAGTCGGCAGCCCGCTGGGCTTTTCTGGCACGGCAACCGCGGGTATCGTCTCTGCTGTTGGTGAGCCGGGTGATTTGCGCCGGTCACAATCCTATACCGACTATTTGCAGATTGATGCTGCGATCAATCGCGGCAATTCCGGCGGCCCGACCTTTGACATGAATGGTCGCGTTGTCGGTGTGAATACCTGGATTGCCTCGACCACGGGTGGCTCAATCGGCCTCGGCTTTGCGATCCCGTCTGAACTGGTGGACCAGGTGACCACCACTTTGATTTCCGATGGTCGCGTATCGCGCGGCTGGCTCGGCGTAACGATCGGTAATGTCACGGAAGACACGGCCGATGCGCTGGGGCTCAGCGAAGCCCGCGGCGCGATTGTGTCACAAGTGACTCCGGACAGCCCGGCGGAACTCTCAGGCCTGGAGCGCGGTGACATTATCGTCGAGATCAATGGTCAGCGCGTCGATGATGCAACCTCGACCACACGCGTTGTCGGCGCCCTTGCGGCAGGCTCGCGCAATGCGTTTGAGATCATTCGCGACGGCGACCGCGAGACGATAGATGTCCGCGTTGGCGAACGTCCCGCCAATCTGGGACAGGTTCAGAACGGTGCCACGCCGGAGCCAGAACCCGAATCAACGGAAGGCGATGAAGGCCCGCTTGGTGTTTCCCTGAAGCCGCTCGATCGCGATTCTCGTGATACGCTGCGGCTCGACTCCGATGAAAAAGGTCTGGTGATTACCGGACTTGATCGCGATAGCCCGCTTTACGAAGCCGGTTTGCGGGAAGGCCATGCATTGCTGGATATTAACAACAAGAAACTCGACACAATCAGGGCCTTAGAGCAAGAAATAGAAGAGGCGCGTGAGAACGGCAAAGATCACGTACTGATCGCTGTTCAGACCGAGCGGGGGACAAATTTCGTTACGGTCGACGTGAGTGAAGCTGAGTAAACGGAGGGAGATGTGTCCATGCACGTCCTGGTAATCGAAGATGATCTTGAGCACGCTGAGTTCATCGAAAAAGTTCTGTCTGAAGCCGGTCACAGTGTTGAGACCGCGGAAGACGGGACAGGTGGGTTAAGTCGGGCGCGCGAAGACCAGTTCGATGCCCTGGTCGTTGATCGCATGCTGCCCGAAAAACCGGGCCTGCAACTGGTCGAGGAGTTCCGCAATGGCGGTGGCACTACGCCCGCGCTGTTCCTGTCGGCGCTGTCAGATGTCGACAATCGCGTCGAAGGTCTGAAGGTTGGCGCGGACGATTACCTCGCCAAGCCGTTCGCTCCGGAAGAGCTGGTTGCACGCGTCGAAGCGTTGGGCCGGCGCCAGACGACTGGCGAGCCTCCGGTAACGGTGCTGAAGGTTGGCGATCTGGAAATGGATCTGCTCAGCCGCAAGGTGACCCGCGGCGAGACCAAGATCGACTTGCAGCCGCGTGAGTTCAAACTGCTCGAATATCTCATGCGACATGCGGGTCAGACGGTGACTCGCACCATGTTGCTGGAGAAAGTCTGGAATTATCATTTCGACCCCCAGACCAATGTGATTGATGTTCATATCTCTCGCTTGCGGGCCAAGATTGACAAGGAATTCGAGCACCAGCTCTTGCAGACGGTGCGCGGTGCGGGTTACTGCCTGCAGGCATGAAATCTGGCCCATTCGCGTTTGTCCGAACCACCACATTTCGGCTAGCGCTCGTCTATTCCATCCTGTTCGCGCTGTTTTCGGCCGGACTGCTTGCCTATCTCTTTCAGGCGACAGTTGGCGAAATGCGCGAAGAGTCCAAGACGAGGCTCGAAGC
>JBCCZH010000187.1:0-6157 GCA_039188075.1 Pseudomonadota bacterium | reverse complement strand
GTTCGCGACGATTAAGCCTTGCGAATCTGCCCGGGCGGACTCTAAAATACTAACGATTCATTAACCGTGTTGGCGCACTGGTAATCCGTATTGGCGACAGGTGCAGAATGCGAAACGGTCCCGACCCCAAAAAACCTTCTGCCCAGCCAGAATTGGCCGGCGAGGATACGGCTGTCCTGGACTCTGAAGAGGATTATCAGTTTCCGACCGCGCGCGGCGTACTGACCGCAGACGAAATTGCCGCTCTGCTCCGCCCCACGCCCAGCCAGGGCGCCTTGACCGATCTCCCACCTGAACCGCAATCCATTGCGCCCAGGCCGGACGAGATTTTTGAAGATGAGGCAGCGACCCCGGATGGCATCGCGCCGAACCCGGTCCTGGCCGCACGCCTGTCCATGGCGCTGGGCAAGGGCACGGGGATCAAGGCCGCGATCCATGCGACGCAGGCGGCGACCTTGCCACGAACCGAACTGGCAGGCCTGTTAAACGGAAAATCCAGCGCCATTGTCTGCCTCGGCGCGACCGAGACCGATATTCGCGCCTTTGTGTGTCTGCCGCCGGATCTGGCGGATGCGATCATTGCCAAGGCATGTGGGGCCACAGGATCCACCGGCCGTATCGGCGATGGCTGGACCTTGAGCGCGATTGATTGTGCACTCCTGGAACAATTGCTGGAACCATTTGGCGGCGCCGTAGGTGAAGGTCTGAACGTTCAAGCGATCGAAACCGACATTCCATTTGTCGCCAGCCTGTTGCCGGTCGCTGACGTCACGGTCACCGAGTTTCGGATTGAGGCACCCGGTCTGCATTCTGACCTGGCGGTGATTGAAGGAAATTTTGCTGAGGCCAGTGAGGCGGATGAATCGTCCGCGAGCAAGGCTCCCATGACGGCCATCGCCACCGCGCGCCTGGCCAGTCTGTCTGTGCCACTCAGCCGGATCACGGCCTTGAAAGCCGGGTCGACCCTGCTGCTTGGATTGCCGCCGGATCAGCCGGTTGAGCTGCTCTCAGGCGACCGCGACGGCACGCCCGCCTATGAAGGCCGGATGGGGCGCAAAGGCGACAAGGTCGCGATCAAGATTTCCAAAAAACTGCGGACCTTCAAACCGTAAGCTTAAAGGTCCGCACGGGATATCAGCCAATATTGCCATGCTTGGCGATGTGCGCATCGACCGCCTTGATGGCATCGTCCGCTTTATTTCCGGAACTGCGCAATTCCGCTTCGCGCTGCGCCCAGAGCCGCTTCTGGTAATTGGTCGAGATGATGTCTGTGATCACCAGGACGCCGACGACCAGGTAGAAGCTGGACTTGCTCATCGCATCGATCGGGAAGCCGAACAGTTTCAGATGCGCCAAATGCGCGCCTTCTGTGACCAACAGCACACCGACCAGGAACAGGATGAACAGGCCGAGCACTTCATACATGCGATTGCGCTTGAGGAAGTCGGCGACATAATCGGCCAGCAGGATCATCACCACGCCGGAGGAAAGAATGGCAATCGCCATGATCCAGACCTGATAATCCTTGCCAGGCTCACACCCGACCGCCCCGGCAATTGGATTGGCAATCAGATCCGCCTTACATTGCACGACCGTGCCGGTGAATGTGTTCAACACTTCGCCGGATGCGCCGACCACATTGGCGACTTCGACATTCGCGATCGCCATGGCGGAAAGGATGGAGTCGAAGGAAAAGACCAGGTTCATCGCAACAATCATTGCCACGGCCTGCATGACGGATTTTCCCGCCGAGCCCTCCGTATGCTCGATATGATCGACCGCCAGCAAGTGGTGGATTTCCTTGACCGCGGTGTAGATGATGAAGCCGCCGCCGGCCAGCGTGACCAGGGCCTGCAGGGTAAATTCCCCTTCCAGAAAGCCCTTGAGCGCGACATTGAATAAGGGTTCGGCGAGCAGCGCGAAGACATTGACGATTATGACCAGGAGGACGATCCGCAGGATTACCGCGATGGCAATGCCCCAGCGGCGCACCATCGGCGCCTTTTCCGGGCCGACGCGTTGCGATTCAATCGAGATATAGAGCAGATTGTCGAAGCCAAGCACGGCTTGCAACAAGAGCAACATGAGCAGCGTGAACAGGCCGCTGACGGAAAAGACTTCGGCAATAAATTCGCCCATCGTGAACCCCCTTGAGATGGTTGTCTGATGGGCGGGAGCTTAGACTGAGTCAGGTGAATTGAAAGCTTAAGATCTATAGGCGCTGCGTCTCAATTGTGCGCAGCGCCTGGATGGATCAGGCGAGCATCCCGTTCATACGCTCCTTGATGATCGCTTCGGCGTCGGCGACGATGCGGTCAATCAGCTCTTTCACGGTCGGAATATCGTCGATCAGACCCTGGACCTGACCGGCCGACCAGATGCCGCCGTCCGGATCGCCCAATTCCATGGCATTGCGGCCGCGCGCGCCGGCGACCAGATGTTTCACGTCTTCGAATTGCGCACCGCCGGCGCGTTCAATCTCCACGACTTCTGTGCTGACGGCGTTTTTCATCACCCGGGCCGTATTGTGCAAGGTGCGGAAGATCAGCTTGGTGTCACGCTCATCATTCTCGACCATCTGGCGTTTGAAGTTCTCATGAATGGGCGCTTCCTGCGTAACGCAGAACCGCGTGCCCATATTGATCCCATCGGCGCCCAGCGCGAGCGCCGCAGCGAGGCCGCGGCCATCGCCAAAGCCGCCTGAGGCAAGCATTGGAACGCTGACCTTGTTAGCGGCGGCCGGGATCAGGATCAGACCTGGAATATCATCTTCGCCCGGATGACCGGCGCATTCAAAGCCATCGATCGAGATCGCATCGGCGCCCATCCGCTCAGCCGAGAGCGCGTGGCGTACCGCCGTACATTTATGGATGATCTTGATGCCATGTTCCTTGAAATGATCGATATGCTCTTTCGGCTTATAGCCTGCGGTTTCGACAATCTTGATGCCGCCTTCAATGATGGCCTGACGATACTCGGCATAAGGCGGTGGTTTGATCGCCGGGAGAATGGTCAGGTTCACGCCGAACGGTTTGTCGGTCATCTCCTTGGTGCGCTGGATTTCCTTATAGAGATCATCCGGCGTGGGTTGGGTGAGGGCGGTCAGAAAACCCAGCCCGCCGGCATTGGCCACCGGCGCGACCATTTCAGCATAGCCGACCCATTGCATGCCGCCCTGGACCACCGGATGTTCGATCCCGAATTCTTCCGTGAATTTCGTTTTGATGGCCATGGCCGCACCTCCCAATTCTTTTCATATTTGCGGTCAAGGCGCCGCTAAAGCGCCTTGACGATATCTTCCACCATCTTCTTGGCATCCGAGAGCAACATCATCGTATTGTCGCGGAAGAAGAGCTCATTCTGGATGCCAGCATAGCCGGATCCCATAGAGCGTTTGATGAAGAGCACAGTGCCCGCATTCTCCACGTCGAGCACCGGCATGCCATAGATGGGCGAGGTCGTGTCCGTCTTCGCGGCTGGATTGGTCACGTCATTGGCACCAATCACGAAAGCGACTTCGGAATTGCGGAAGTCGGAATTGATATCCTCCAGCTCGAACACTTCGTCATATGGGACCTGCGCTTCAGCGAGCAGTACGTTCATATGACCCGGCATCCGACCTGCGACCGGGTGGATGGCATAAGTGACATCCACGCCTTCTTCTTTCAGCTTGTCGGCCATTTCCTTCAGCGCGTGCTGCGCCTGGGCGACCGCCATGCCATAGCCGGGCACGATAATGACCTTGGATGCATTCTTCATGATGAAGGCCGCATCGTCGGCAGAGCCGCGCTTGAACGGGCGGTCTTCCTGACCGCCAGCCGCGGCGGCTGCATCGTCGCCGCCAAAGCCGCCGAGAATGACCGATATGAAGCTGCGATTCATGCCCTTACACATGATGTAGGACAGGATGGCCCCGGACGAGCCAACCAGTGCGCCGGTAATGATCAGCGCGAAATTGCCCAGCGTGAAGCCAAGTGCCGCCGCGGCCCAACCGGAATAGGAGTTGAGCATGGAGACCACCACCGGCATGTCGGCGCCGCCAATCGGAATGATCAGCGTGATGCCGAGGATCAGGGCCAGGACGGTGAGGCCCCAGAAGGCCCAGGTGGCGCTGCCGCCGCTCATCACGAGCACGACAATCAATCCAATGATGCCGGCCCCGATCAGGATGTTCAGCAAGTGCCGGGCCGGCAGCAGGATCGGCGCCCCGGACATATTGCCGTTCAGCTTGGCAAAGGCGATGACGGAGCCGGTGAAGGTCAGTGCACCAATGGCGGATCCAAGCGCCAGTTCGATCAGCGATGCCGTGGCGAGATCGCCGACATTGCCGATGCCGAAGCTGACCGGCGCATAAAGCGCTGCGGCGGCAACCAGAACCGCTGCGAGACCCACCAGGGAGTGGAAGGCCGCGACGAGCTGCGGCATGTCCGTCATCGGAATCTTACGCGCTATGTAAGCCCCGATCCCGCCGCCAATGACGGCGCCCGCAGCGAGAATGCCCCAGGTGGTGGCATCCAGCGCATTCCAGAACAGGACGATCGTGGTGATGACCGCGATGGTCATACCGATCATGCCATTGCGGTTCCCGGCGCGGCTGGTGGCCGGGCTGGACAGGCCGCGCAGGGCCAGGATGAAAAGGATCCCCGAAGCAAGATAGAGCAGGGGTGCCCAGGTCGATTGGAACTGTTCCATCGGACTAGTCTCCCTTCTTCTTGTACATGGCCAGCATGCGCTGGGTGACGAGGAAACCGCCGAAAATATTGACGCAGGCCAGCGCGACGGCGATGCCGCCCAGCGCCTTGGCGAGAAGACCGCCCTCATCGCCAAGCGATGCGGTGGCGGCGACAATCGCGCCGACAATGATCACCGACGAAATCGCATTGGTCACCGCCATGAGCGGCGTGTGCAATGCCGGTGTGACCGACCAGACGACATAATAGCCCACGAAACAGGCCATGGCGAAAATCGCCGCGAGATAGACGGTCGGGCTGATTGTGCTGCCTTCAGCAGCGTAGGCGGGCAGGGCCATCGCCCCTGCCATGAGCCCCAGGGTCAGAGCTTTTCTCATGAGGAAATCCTCTCATTCACAGTTTCGCCGCCGCTTGTCAGCATCATCGCGGTGACGATTTCATCATCCGTCTCGAGGTTCAGGCTGCCATCCTCGGCTGTGATCAGCGGCAGGAAGGCGATCAGGTTCTTGGCGTAAAGCGCGCTGGCATCGGCTGGCAAATGCGCCGGCAGATTGGTGTAACCGGCGACTTTGACGCCGCCCTCATCCACCACTTCATCCGGCTTGGACAGCGGGCAATTGCCGCCCTGGCTGACCGCCATGTCGACGATGACGGAGCCAGGCCGCATGGTCTTGACCATGTCTTCGCTGACCAGGACCGGCGCGGGTCGCCCGGGGATCAGCGCGGTGGTAACCACGATATCCTGTTTGGCAATGTGGCTGGCGACGAGCTCGGCCTGTTTCTTCTGATACTCGTCCGACATCTGTTTGGCATAGCCGCCCGCGGTTTCGGCGGCCTTGAACTCTTCATCCTCAACCGCGACGAATTTCGCGCCGAGCGAGGCGACTTGTTCCTTCGCCGCCGGGCGGACATCGGTTGCCGTTACAACCGCGCCCAAGCGCCGCGCCGTGGCAATCGCCTGCAATCCGGCAACGCCCGCGCCCATGACAAAGACCTTGGCCGGGGCGACCGTGCCCGCGGCGGTCATCATCATCGGCATGGCGCGGCCATACAGGGTCGCGCCTTCGATCACGGCGCGATAGCCAGCGAGGTTGGATTGCGAGGACAGCGCATCCATGCTCTGGGCGCGCGTGATGCGTGGCGTGAATTCCATGGCCAGGGTCGTGGCTTTTTTCGCATTGAATGCCGCGGCGTCGAATTTGAACGGGTCCAGCAGACCAATGACGGTAAGCCCGTCTGGAAGGCTGGCCGCATCGGGCGTTCGCACGCAGAGCAGGACGTCGGCGCCTTTGACCACGCTGGCGGCGGATGTTTCCACCTTGGCGCCAGCTTCGGTATAGGCGTCATCCGTGTAGCCCGCGGCGGTTCCGGCGCCGGCTTCCACCGTCACGTCATGCCCGAGCCCGATATATTTTTTGACGGTTTCCGGTGTGGCTGCCACGCGACTGTCGCCAGCGGCCACTTCT
>JBCCZH010000186.1:0-6176 GCA_039188075.1 Pseudomonadota bacterium | reverse complement strand
GCTGGGCGCCCGGGACGAAATTCCTGCCGCATCAGCATTGGGGCGGCGAAGAGATTCTGGTTCTGGAAGGGACATTCCAGGACGAGTTTGGTGACTATCCCGCCGGGACGTGGCTACGCAGTCCACATGGCTCGAAGCATACGCCCTGGTCAGACAAAGGCTGTCTTATCTATGTGAAGACGGGGCACCTTGCGGAACTCGTCGCCTAACGTTTGGCGATGCACTCGATTTCGATCCGTGCACCAAGCGCCAGGCCGCTGGCGCCGAGGGCGCTGCGGGCCGGGTAATTGCCATCGAAATAGGTCTTGTAGATCTCGTTGAAGGCAGGCCATTCGGCGATGTCTGCCAGGAAGACCGAGCATTTTACAACGCGATCCCAACCCAGCCCTTCAGACTCGAGCGTCGCCTGGATATTGTCCATGGTCTGCCGTGTTTCCGGACCGATCCCGCCAGGGGCGAGGCCGCCGCCGGGTACGGTTCCAAGCGCGCCGGACAGGAATACCCAACCATCGGCTTCGACGGCCGGCGAGAAAGGGAAACCGGCTTCACGTGCGGCGTTCGTCGTAATGTAATTCAGGTCACTGCTGGTCTCAGGCTCTGCTGGTACCGTCTCACAAGCGACAGCACAAAGGGCGATGGCGGGGATGAATAAGCGGCGCATTGCATATCTCCGGAAGCTCAGCGCCTTGTCTTAGCCCGGCTGGCTGGGCTCGGGAAGCGCCGTCTCGGGCGTTTTCGGTTTCGGCCGCCAGCCAGGGCGACCGAACAGATACATCCAGGCTTCGCCAAAGCTGTTCGCCTGCCCCAGGTCACGGAACAATTGTGGCCATTCAGAGATCCAGACGGACAGCGGATTGACGCTGTCATAGTCGCGTTTCAGGCCGTAGCGCGGAGTTTCTTCCTCGCGCTGATAGGTGCCGAACAGACGGTCCCAGATGATCAGAATGCCACCATAATTCTTGTCGAGATATTTCTCGTCGCAACCATGATGGACGCGGTGATTGGCCGGCGTATTCAGGATGCCTTCAAGCGGACCAAGCTTGCCGATCAGTTCCGTATGGATCCAGGTCTGATATCCGAGCACGATAATGATCCCGGCAAACACCAGTTCGGGTGGAAAGCCGATCAGGACAAGCGGAAAATGCAAGAGCGCCGATGCGAAACCCTCAAATGGGCCGAACCGGATCGCGACCGTGACATTCATTTCTCGCGAAGAATGATGCACCGCGTGTTGCGTCCATAGAAGCCGCACCTGATGCGCGATGCGATGCTCCCAATAATAGGCAAAGTCACATGCCAATATGGCGAGTGCAAAGGTCCAGACCGTGATCGGCATCTGCCAGGTCACAAACGTCTCGGCGAACACGACCATGCCGACATAGAGAATAGACATCAGAAACGTCTCGACCAGCAAGACCGGAATGAAGGTCGACGCGCTGGCCACCATGTCGAGCAGGGTCCGGCCTCTCAACGTCCCCGAAAAGAGCGCCTTGAGCAGCTCAATCACCAGCACCAAACCGCCAATGATAAAGAACGCATCGTCAAAGTCTGTCGCGAATTGGGAAATCGATTCTAGTGTCATTTTTTGGCTCTCCCTAATCCTGTTGTGAGGGTGCGCCAGGCCAGGTCAGCGGCCTGATCTGGTGTTGATTCACCGGCTTTGACGCTTTCCCAGCCAGCATAAATCAAATGATCATAGGCCTGCACGATCCATGCGGTCGGAACCGCCTTGTCGAACAGGCCTTCTCGCTTGGCAGCGTCGATCATTTCAGCCGTTTCGCGCCGCTCCTTCTCGAACGCTTCCAGCATCTCCGGATCATTGGCGAATGTCTCAAGCGCCAGGAAACCGTGACGGTCGCCGAGCGGGATGAGCGCTTGCAGCGCTAGGCGTGCCACCTCCGACCAAGATTCGGCTGGCGCGCAGGCGGTATCAACCGCCTCATCCATTTCCCGATTGGCTTGCAGGGCCAGCGCCCGAACGAGATCATCGCGACTGGCAAAGTACCGATGCAAAGTCGCGCGGCCCACGCCTGCACGCTCTGCCACTTCGGCGAGCGCGGCGCTGGGATTCTTGCTCAAGACCGCAAAGGCGGCCTCAATGATCGCATCTCGCGTTGGGGGACGAATAGAAGAGTTCATGAGACACATATGTCTCATTTGAGGCTAAGGTGTCAAGGCCTAGCTTTCGAGATATCGCAGATGCCGCAATCCTGCCGCCGCGTAGATCCCATCCAGCGCGGCTTGCTGGCGCAGGATCATGTCGCCTTCCGTCGGCAGCGGAGTTTCGAGCTGAATGGCCCTGAGGACGGAAGCGAGCTGATAGGTGTAGGTCGTGATCGGGCTGACCTCTGCCTCGCGACCTGCTGCCGTGCGCAGGCGGCCACCGAAATGCGGCGCCAGCGGATTGGTGAACAGGATCTCGCCTTTTGTACCGACCAGCCGCAGATCGGCGCGAAACCTGGCCCCCGCTGCCATGCTTGTGGTCAGATGCGCGGACGCGCCTGACCCAAATCCGAGATCCGCCTCGAGGGTTTCATCGACACCCGTCGGGGTCAGGGTGGCTCGGGCCTCAATCGCTTGCGGCGCTTCGCCCATAATGGTGAGGGCCCAGTGTAAGGGGTAACAGCCCAGATCCATCATCGCGCCGCCACCCGTCTCGACACGGTGACGAATTTCCGTGCCATTATCCTTGATGTGCACATCGAAGGCCGCATGAATTTCGCGCACCTCGCCAATCTCGTCTGCCGCGAGCCAGGCCAGACAGGTTTCGAAGGCCGGGTGATAGCGATAATGGAAGGCTTCAATCAGGCGTCGACCCGTCTCTTCCGCTGCGTCGACCATGGCCTTGGCTTCATCCACATTCATGGCGAACGGCTTTTCGCACAGCACATGTTTACCCGTCCGCAGCGCTTTCATGGTCCATTCGGCATGCAAGTGAATCGGTAGAGGGTTATAGACCAGATCCGTTGCTGGATCCGTGATCACCGCATCATAGGACTCCAAAACAGTTTCTATCCCATGCTGTTTGGCATAGGCTTCGGCGCGGCGTCGATCGCGGGCGGCGATGGTGGTCAGGCGACATTGCGGTGTCACTTGTACCGGGTGGACCACTGCCTTGTCCGTGATCCGGGCGGCGCCCAGAAGTCCAATACCAATCTCCGCCATACCGTCTGCTCCATCTCATGCTGCCGCAAGGAGAGTGATTGCCCTCGCCAACGCTCTGGGCTTTCTAGGCGGTAGAGACTCAAAGAGCCATACTGGAGACCAACCATGCCCGTGATGAATTTTCTGACCACTTGTATTTTCGATCACGGCGCTGTTGGAAAGCTTGGTAAAACACTGACCGGTTTCGGCGTCAGCCGCCCCATGGTGATTACCGATCCCGGCATCAAGGCGGTCGACCTGCTGGACACCATTCTGGAAAACCTTGGCATGGAGCCCGCGGCCGTGTTCGCGGACACCGTCGCCAATCCAACCGAAGATCAAGCCATCGCTGTCGCCGAACAGTATAATGCGGCCAAAGCCGATGGCCTGGTCGCGCTGGGCGGCGGGTCTGCCATGGACCTGACCAAGGCGGTTGGATTGCTGGCCAGCCAGGGCGGACCGCTGGAGAAGTATGCTGCGATTACAGGCGGCGCGAAACATATCGGTAAACTGCCACCGCTGATCGCGATCCCAACCACCGCCGGGACCGGATCCGAAGTCTCGGTCGGCATGATCACGACGATGAATAATGGCCGCAAGGAAACCTTTGCATCACCCCACCTGATCCCGGCTGCCGCGATTTGCGATCCCGATCTGACGCTTGGCCTGCCGCCACTCCTGACCGCAGCGACCGGCATGGATGCCGTCACGCACTGTATGGAAGCGGTGCTGACTCCAGCGGTTAATCCGCCTGCTGAAGGCGTGGGTTATGATGGTCTCAACCGGGCGATCAAGACCGGCGCCCTCAAACGCGCCGTCGCGGATGGATCTGACAAGGACGCGCGCTGGAACATGATGATGGCGAGTTATGAAGGCGCGCTGGCCTTCACCAAGGGGCTTGGCTCCGTGCATGCGCTCAGTCATGCCGCGGGTCGGTTGAAGGAGAAGAAGTTGCACCACGGCACACTCAACGCGATCTTCCTGCCGCATCTGTTGCGGTTCAATGAGGGCGCCGCACCGGAAAAGTATGAACGCCTGCGCTTCGCCATGGGGCTAGCCTCGAATGCTGATCTCGGCGATGCGATTGCCCGACTGAACGAGGATCTCGGCATACCATCCACCTTGTCCGCGATCGGTGTTGAGGCGTCTGATGGCCCCGGCATTGTCGAGTATGCGCTCAACGACCTCGCCCATCGTGGCAATGCCCGCCCGGCCGACCAGGGCGACTATGAACGCATTTTTGAGCAGGCCATATAAGCGCCGCTCGCCAACTGAACCAAAAAATATCTGGAGGACCCAATGGCTATTGATTTTGTAATTCCGGACGACGCCAAGGAAGTGCGCGCCCGCGTGCGCCAATGGGTACAGGATGAGTGTATCCCGGCCGAGAAACGGCTTGTTGCCGGAGAAGGGTTGGACACGGTGCTGAGCGACTTGCGCGGTAAGGCGCGGGCGCAAGGTCTATGGTTGCCCTTCATCCCCAAGGAACATGGCGGCATGGGGCTCGGCCCCCTGGCCAATGCGCTGGTCCAGATGGAATTGGGTCAAAGCCATCTTGGCGCCCTGTCCATGAACAGTCAGGGCCCGGATGACGCGACCATGCTGACCCTGCTAGCGCATGGGACGGATTATCAGAAAGAGAAATTCCTGAAGCCGCTCTTCAATGGCGAAAAGCGGATTTGCTATTCGATGACCGAGAAAGCAGCGGGCGCCGATGCGACCGGTATGCAGACCCGCGCCGAAAAGGATGGCAAAGGCAATTACGTCCTGAATGGTGAGAAATGGTATTCGTCCTCCGCCAATGTCGCCGACATTGCGGTCGTCATGGCCAAGACCAATCCGGAGGCGCCGCGGCATCAGCAATTCTCGACCTTCATCGTTGAACTGCCCAATCCCGGCTATCGGATCATTCGCAACATTCCGACCATGGCCATCCACAAGGATTATCAGGAAGCCATGGGCGCGGCGCATTGCGAGATCGCGCTCGAAAATCTCGTCGTGCCGGAGGAAAACCTGCTCGGCGGCGAAGGCCAGGGTTTTGCCATGGGACAGCACCGACTGGCGTATGGCCGATTGCGGCATGGCATGCACAATGTCGCCATGGCACAGCGCGCCCTCGATCTGGCGACCGCTCATGTCACGCAGCGGTCCACCTTCGGCAAAGGTCTGGCAGAGCGCCAGGGCGTTCAGTTCATGCTCGCGGAATGCGCCAGCCAGCTGTACATTGCCCGCCTGATGCTGATGCACATCGCCTATAAGGCCGAGAATGGTCTGGACATCCGCCAGGAGAATGGCATCGCCAAAGTCTTCCTCGCCAATATGGTTCACAAAGTGGTGGATACAGCGATCCAGTTGCACGGCGCACTGGGCTATTCCACAGACACGCCGCTGGCGGCCTGGTATACGCATATTCGCTCGCAGCGCCTGGTCGATGGCCCAGATGAAGTGCACAAATGGATCACCGGCAAGAATGTCATTCGTGCCTTTGAGAAAGATGGCACCACCGCCGCGGCCGCTGGCGGAGACTTGCTCTAACTGGTGCAAACATGGCGATCGAAGGGATCATCTTCGACAATGATGGCGTGCTGGTCGATTCCGAGGTGATCCATGTCGCGGTGGAGCGCGAGCTCCTGGCCGAGCATGGTCTGGTATATTCCGACGAGGCCTACATGTCGCGATTTGTCGGCCTATCCATGCCGGACTATTTCGCGACGCTGGACGCTGACTTTCGCGCCGCGCATGAAAGACCCCTGCCCGCAAATTTTGCCGATGAGTTACGGGCGCGGACCTGGCCGCGGATTCAATCCGAATTGCAGCCCATGCCAGGTGTGGCCGATTTCCTGAGCGCCTTTGACGGACCTCGCGCCGTGGCATCCTCCGCGCCGCTCGCTCGCGTGAAGATCAAGCTCAGCGTCACGAATCTCAGCCCCTTCTTCGGCGCGCATGTCTATTCCTCGGAGCAAGTGGCGAACGGAAAGCCCGCACCCGACCTGTTCCTGCTGGCCGCACGTGAACTCTCGATCGATCCGCGC
>JBCCZH010000185.1:0-6203 GCA_039188075.1 Pseudomonadota bacterium | reverse complement strand
ATGTCGCGACGCATTTTTCCGGTTCTGGCAGAGATGGCGTGGCCAGCAGGGTGCGGATGGCCGCACTATCAGCACTCGAGAAGGCAAAGGTCTTCATATCCGCGAGCGCCCACCAGGCGCCGGCATTGAGTGGATTATCCGCCAGACAGGCACGATAGGCGGCGATGCTGTCTTCGCGCCGTCCCATGACCCGCAGGGTCTGTCCGCGCACCAGGTTGATTTGGCTGAGTTTGGCTTTGTCGCCATTGCTGGCGGCTTCGGCGCGGTCGCAAATCCCCAGCAATTCCTCATTTCGTCCATGCCGCAGCAAGACCGTGACGAGCGACCAGAGCGTGTTGAAGGACTCCTCAGTCTGAACCAGGATCCAGGCTTGCTCAATTGCGCCCTGGAAGTCGCCGGCCTGTTCAAGCGCTCCGATCAGCATATGGCGCAACGTCAGATTGGCGGGGCCAAATTCGAGCCCATGCCGGAGCGCTTCGACGCGGCCTTCGGGATAATTCTTGAGGCTGGAAATTTCGGCAATCGTGAACACCGCCCGCGGATGCCCCGGTTCCCGTTGCAGCATCTGCTTGGCGACCTGTTCCGCCTGGCTATAGGCCCGCGTCTGCATATGCGACTGAATGGTGCGAAAGTCAGCTTGCAGCGGATCGAACTGTTCCGCGACCTGGCTGACATGAACCGCTTCGCGATAATTTGCTGTGTCGAACAGGATTTTGCTCAGGCGCAGCCAGCCCTGAAAGAATTGCGGATCGGCTTTCAACGCGTCTTTCAGTTCGGCAATCACGGCCACGCCCTCGCCGTGAGCGACCCGGGCATCGGCCTGTTGCAAGAGTGTCTCGCGCTGATTCTGAAGGCTCATAACATCCCCATAACAAGAAATGCGGAGGCTTTCGCCTCCGCATTCCAGTTTCGATCCTGATTGGGCTTACTGCTTGTAGGTCACGCCCAGGAAGAAGAAGCGACCGCGTGGATCCACCGGCCATGCGAGTTCCGTCGAGAACGGCTCTTCGTCGGCCAGATTGTTGACACCGCCATAGAAGGTCAGTGAGTCGCTGTGCTCATAGCTGGCATTGACGTCGAAGATGTAGGTCTCATCGAAGAAACCGTCCGCGCCATAGATGTCAGCATTGCCATTCAGACCCAATACGTCTTCGATTTCGTCAACCGACTGCTTGCTCTGATAGGTCGTCTGGAACCCGACAGTGTACGGTCCACGCTCCCATCCGAGTGACAGGTTGCCGGAGTATTCCGGACGCTGGATTTCCTGAATTTCAGGGTCAACATCCGTTGGATCGGTTGGGTTGAAGAAACGATCAAGCTTGTCTTGCTGAGATCCAACAAGGGCAGCTGAGAACGTGTTCGGGCCCACATCCCATGTGTAGTTGACGGCAATATCAACACCGCTGGCTTCCAGCCGCGCGAAGTTGATCTGACCAGATTCCAGGAAGTTCAGACCGCCATCCGCGCGACGCGTGAACAGGCCACAGAATTCCAGTGTCGGGAAGCTGGCAGAGTCGTGACAGCCGTCCAGAATATCACCGGACGCAACCGCAGCGATCGCATCCTCAATTTCGATATCCCAATAGTCGACTGTGAAGGATAGACCATCGACGAAGCTTGGCTGGAACACTGCACCCACGGTCAGCGTTTCCGCGGTTTCAACATCCAGGTCCGGATTACCACCCGAAACGCCTGAGAAGCGCGCGGTCAGTGGGTTGGTCCAGATATAGTTGCCGCCACCGTCAACGATCTCGGCCAATGGTACGCCCGCGGCCTGAAGGCCGGCAATACAGTTGGCTTCACGCTGGGCGCTGCCATTGCCAACATTGGTCGGGTCACATGGGTCGGCGGTCGCCGCCACAGTGATTGGCAGTTGCGGGTCGAACAATTCCGAAATGTTCGGCGCACGCACCGCTTCGGAATAAGTTGCCCGGAAGCCGAGATCCTCGATCGGTGCCCAGGTACCACCCACTTTCCAGGTGGTTGCGTCACCCAGTGTGGAATAGTCAGCCAGACGGATCGCAGCGTCGAGGCTCAGCTCTTTGGCGAATGGACGATCCTTGAAGACCGGCAGTCTGATCTCCGCGAAAATGTCGGTCACATCGTAACCGCCTTCCGTGTTGAACTGCTGCGAGTTATCGATATCGGTGAACGAGAACAGGAACGGATCTACCGTGCTGACCTGAACGCCAGGGGTGAATGATGTACCCACCGGCAGAATGCCGAGCGTGAGCGGATCCAGTGTGTTCTTACTGGTCTCGTCGCGATACTCGATACCGCCCGCATAACCGATCGGTCCGTCAAGCACGACATCCAGAACATCGAATTCACCGAAAGCGATCGCTGACAGAACAGTCTGTTCCAGCTCCAGCTTGTCTTCCAGCTGAGACGTCACGAAGTTTTGTGCCGCGGCGCTGGCAGAATAGGTGCCGAACGGGTTGAGCGGCTGACACTGACCATCGCCTGGTGTGAACGAGTAATAGCGGTCAGACGAGAACCCACCATCGGCAAACCCGTTGCCGGCCGTGAAGTAATCGATTGGATAAGACACCGTCGGATCGAGATCTGAACGACAGACAATGCTGCCATCCGGTGCTTCAACCGCATCAATCGCCGCAAATACGCGGTCGAGATAGAGGCCGGTCTCTTTCGACGTATTCGTGAACTTACCATAATTGGCAGAGAATTCAGCGAAGTGTCCTGGGGCATATTCCCACTCCAGGCCCCCAACAAATCGCCAGGTTTCACGCGTGTAGGTAAACTCGTTATTGTCGCTCCAGTCCAGCGGGTCCTGCGTCAGCAGCAAATAACCAACTGTGTCGGCAACGGATTGCAGCTCGGACGGAATGAACGCGTTGTCAGACCGGATTTCCAATGTGTCATAGAAAGAGTCCTGCTCGCCGAACGTGGTCGACTCCGCGTGGACATACTTCCCTTCGAAGAACACGTTCATGTTGTCCGAAATGTCGTAGTTTGAGTTCACGTTGAACACGAAACGATCCGTCGCAGGATAAAGGGAATCACGGTTGAAGTTCAGACGACCACCGTCACCACCAATGCCCCACAGACCGTTCAGGACGATGCCGTCCTGGTTGACGCGAACCGAGCCGTCCGGATTGGTCAGCCAGCAACCCGCCAGGAAGCCAACGCGGCCACCTTCTGATTCCTGACAGTCCGCAATGCCATTGCCATTAATGTCGACAAACACTGTGCTCCGATTGCCAAAACCAGGCGCGATTGAGCCTTCCTGTGAGGTCAGCCAGAAGCGTGGGTCCTGAATGACCGCCCGCGCGGGTGCGTTCGGATCGGTCAGGCTGTCCGGGTTGGTCTGGGTCGTATCGATCCCATTGTCGCGAGACCAGTCGCGATCGCCCATCGTGATGCCAGAATCCTGTTCCGCTGTGAACGCGACCACGACGTTGCCGCGATCATTGTGGAAGTTCTGACCCCAGAGCAGATCGACGGCAAAGTTCTCGGCGTCCATTTCGCCGGAGATACCGGCGCGAGCGTCAAGCTGCATGCCCTCAAAATCGTCCTTGAGGATGAAGTTGACAACACCGGTCACAGCGTCAGCACCATAAATCGCCGAAGCACCACCAGTGGTCACTTCGACATTCTCAACCAGCGCGCGCGGGATCGTCCCGACATCAACCGCCTGGCTGCCGCGGAAACCGGCGACGTGGCGACGGCCATTGACCAGGGTCAATGTCCGGTCCCCGCCCAGACCGCGCAGATTCAGAATATTGGCACCTGGATCGATGTCCGCAAAACCGTCTGTCAGCGTGTTGGCGCCCGTGAATGAAGACACCAGGGCCGGAATGTCATTGACGACATCAGCCAGGTTTAATTCACCGGACAGGCGAATCTGCGATTCATCGATCGACTGAACTGGCGTTGAAGATGCCAAGTTCGGGTCTGTCGGAATCCGCGACCCGGTGATCACGATGGTATCCTGGACCGCCGCTTCTTCCTCATCGCCCTCGTCCTGGGCTGTCGCTGTCATTGATAGTGCCGTTGCCATAGATGCAATGGCCGCGCTCGAAATGAGTACCTTCTTAAAAGATACGCCCTTCTTCTCTCTCCGCATGGATGAGCCTCTCCCTAGTACATTAACGCAATTGTGATGCTAGGAGAGGAAGTTGTGATCAGTCCAAGCTTTTCGTGTCGGGAAACTGTAATCTGGTTAATTCGTGGCATAGGTGACACACCTCTGGGCAGAGGTGCATCTGATTCAAGCAGTCCTTGAAATACAGTTTTAGGCCGGCATGGCGATGCGGCGATAGACCAGATCAGCATAGTCATTGACCAGCGCTTCGGACGTATAGCCAGGCGTGAATCGATGTTCGCCTATCTCAGCCACTGGTGTAATTTCAGCAGCAGAGCCGGTGATGAAACACTCGTCAAATGTGCTCAACTCGTCCGGCATGATGACCCGTTCAATCACCTCAATCTGGCGTGCCTTGGCAAGCTTGATCGCGGTCTGTCGGGTAATTCCGTTGAGAAAACAATCGGGTGTCGGCGTGTGCAGCGCGCCATCGCGCATGAAAAAGATGTTTGCGCCGGTCGCTTCGGCGACCTGTCCGCGATAATCCAGCATCAGCGCGTCCGCATAGCCCTCATTCTCGGCTGCGTGTTTGGACAAGGTACAGATCATGTAGAGACCCGCCGCCTTGGCATGGCAGGGCGCGGTCAGCGGGTCTGGCCGGCGATACATGGCATGCGTCATCCGGATGCCCTTCATCTTGTCAGCAAAATAGTCGCCCCAGGCCCAGACCGCGACGGCCAGGTGGATGGTGTTGTTTTGCGCCGAAACACCCATCATTTCACTGCCGCGCCAGGCAAAGGCGCGCACATAGGCATTCTCGAGGCCTGACTTGGCGAGGGTTTCCGTCTTGATCTGCTCCAGTTCATCGACTGAGACCGGGAGCTCAAACCCCATGATCTTGGCGGAATTGGCCAAACGCTCCGAGTGCCGGCGCGACGCATAGATCACCCCGCCATAAGCGCGTTCGCCTTCGAACACACAGGAAGCATAATGCATGGCATGAGTCAGCACATGGACCTTCGTGTCGCGCCATGGGACGAACGCACCGTCCATCCAGATATAGCCGTCACGATCGTCATAGGCCTGGTCTGCCATTCTCTTTTCCTGTCTTGCACTTTTGAGCGTTTCACGGGCATTCTCAGATGACCATGGTGAATGTCAACCAAATACGCGCAAACGCGCCGGGTTTCGACCCCCGTCTTTTCCTCAGGGACGAAGAGCTGGACTACGGAATCGCATTGCTGCTGGCCAGTGAGCGCGCATTGATGAAAGCCGCGCGCGAGATTGCACGCGATTTCGAGATGCCGCTGCTGGCCGCCCAGACTCTTCTGACGATCCGGTTTCAACCCGGCCACTCCGTTAATCAGCTCTGCGAGCAGCTGG
Organism: Pseudomonadota bacterium; assembly: GCA_039188075.1. GTDB lineage: Bacteria > Pseudomonadota > Alphaproteobacteria > Caulobacterales > Hyphomonadaceae > Henriciella. The sequence goes on along the minus strand of JBCCZH010000185.1, from coordinate 775 downwards.
ACACAACAACCCCGACCTTTGCGCGGATCATCGCGGATCTTGAAAAGCGGGGTTTGATCGAACGGCGCCGCAGCGAGGCGGGGGATCGCCGGGTGCGGCACTTGTTCCTCAGCCATGAAGGCAAACGCGTCACCGATCCGGCCACACTCGACATGCGCGACAAGTTGCGTAAAGCCTACCGCAGCGCCGGGGCGAGCGCCGTAGGCGGCGTGCGCAGCGTATTGGAGGCTCTGTTGTGAGCGATGAAACGCATCTGCTGATCGTTGATGATGATGATCGCATTCGCGACCTGCTGAAACAGTACCTGACCCGCGAAGGCCACTCCGTAACGACCGCCGCAGATGCCGCCGCCGCGCGCAAGCTGTTCCAGACCTTCAGTTTCGATCTCGCCATTTTCGACATCATGATGCCAGGCGAAGACGGGCTCAGCCTGCTCAAGGCCTTGCGGGATGACGGCAATCAGACGCCGGTTATGCTGCTTACCGCCCGCGGCCAGTCAGACGATCGTATCGAAGGTCTGCGCCTTGGGGCGGATGATTATCTGCCCAAGCCGTTCGAACCGGAAGAACTGGCCCTGCGCACCGCCGCCATCATTCGCCGGACACATGTGCCACCGCCCCCCGATGAGGTTGAGATGTCCGGCCTGATGTTCGATCCCACCAAGGGCTTGCTGACCGGCCCCAGCGGTCATATTCGCCTGACTGACAGTGAGTTGCAGCTGCTGACCTATCTCGCCCGCCACCCCGGCGAACCGATCTCGCGCGAAGCTCTGGCT
>JBCCZH010000184.1:0-6220 GCA_039188075.1 Pseudomonadota bacterium | reverse complement strand
TCTGGGACTTCTGAAATCTCCGGCCTGCTCGAAGGCGAAGACGTGCTCAATACGGGCCGCGTCATGGCCGCACTCGGCGCCAAGGTGGATCGTACCGGTGAAAGCGCTTGGCGCGTTGAAGGCGTCGGAGACCAGGGCTTGCAGACGCCAAAAGTGGATCTCGACTTTGGTAATTCGGGGACCGGGTCTCGTCTCATGCTGGGTGTCGTAGCCGGCTATCCGATCACCGCCCGATTCATTGGCGATGAAAGCCTGTCTGGCCGTCCGATGGGCCGCGTGTTGGATCCGCTGACTGAAATGGGCGTCACTTATGAAGCTAGTGATGGCAAGACTCTGCCGCTTACACTGACCGGCCGCACCGACCTGAAAGCGATCACTTACCAACCGCCGCACGCATCGGCGCAGGTGAAATCGTGCATCTTGTTCGCCGGTTTGAACGCAGATGGCGAGACCATTGTTCAGGAATCGCGGATCACTCGCGATCACTCCGAAAAAATGCTGCGCGGGTTTGGTGCTGACGTGTTCAGTCGTCGCGATGGCGCCGGCAATGTTGTCTCCATTCAGGGCGGGCAGAAACTGTTCGCGCAAGAAACCGTGGTTCCCGGGGATCCGAGCTCAGCCGCCTTCCTCGCAGCCGCGGCAATGATTTCGCCGCGCGGTGGCGTGGTGGTCGAGAACCTCATGTCGAACGAAACACGCGATGGCTTCTACCGCGCCGCGGCCCTGATGGGTGCCCATGTCGGCGCCGAGGATGTCGGCGACGCCGCCGGCGAACGGCTGATCGATATGAGTTTCGAAAGTGCCGATCTGAAAGGCACAGAGATTCCCGTCGAGCTGGTGCCCAGCATGATTGACGAATTCCCGATCCTCGCCGTTCTGGCCGCCTATGCCACGGGCACGACCGTGGTTAAGGGCGCAGCCGAGTTGCGGGTTAAGGAAAGCGACCGGATCAAGGCCGTGGTCAACATGCTGCGCGTCAATGGCGTTGAGGTTGAAGAGACCGAGGAAGGGTTTATCGTACAAGGCTGTGGCGGTGCGGTGCCAGGTGGTGGTCTGGTCGAAACGCAACATGACCATCGCATCGCGATGAGCGCTCTGGTTATGGGAACCGCCTCGCAAAAGCCCGTCAGCATTGACGATGCCAGCATGATCGATACCAGTTATCCTGACTTCATGAGGCATATGACGGAGCTTGGCGCCGACCTGCGAAATGGCTGACGCAAACATTCGTTAACCATATCGCTTGCAATCCCAACTTTTTTCAGTATATCGATTTTCGATATGCTCAAAAAGGGAACGTGAATCATGAAATTTGGCCTCATTGCGAGTGCGAGTGTTTTGGCGCTTGGCGCATGCACATCGATTGTGACGGAATCGGACGCGACGGATACCGCGGTTGAAGTCGCCGAATCGGTTGTCGTCGAGGAGACCGTTGTCGAAACGGTTGCTCCCGAAGCGGCCCCCATTATCGAGCGCGCTGCGATCTTCGGAAATCCAGAACAGACGCAGGGCCGGATCAGCCCGGATGGCAATTTCATTAGCTGGATCGCCCCGGTGGATGGTGTGCTCAATATCTGGGTTGCGCCCGCCAATGACCCAAGCGCGGCCAAGGCCGTCACCAGCGACACGTATCGCGGCATTCGCTCGCACTTCTGGGCGCCCAATTCCAAATTCGTCTATTTCACCCAGGATGATGGTGGGAACGAGAATTTCCACGTCTATGCCTCAAATGTTGAAACCGGCGAAGTCAAGGATCTGACGCCGGTCGAAGACGGCGTGCGAGCCACCATTCAAGGTGTCTCCTCGGAACGTCCAGATCATCTTCTGGTCGGCATGAATGCGCGCAATCCGCAAATCTTCGATCTTTATCTGGTCGATGCGGCAACGGGCGAACGCGAATTGGTGAAAGAGAATCCAGGCTATGCGGGATGGATCATCGACAATGAGCTCACCCCACGCTTCGGCCTGGTACAAACCGCCGGCGGCGGCGCCGACATTGTCGACATGGACGGCGGCGTCCTGTCTTCCATTCCAGCCGAAGACTTCCTGACCACAAACACATTCGGCTTCAACAAGGACAATACTTACATGTACGCCGTTGATAGCCGGGGCCGCGATACTGCAGCCTTGGTCAAGATCAGCGCCACCGATGGCAGCGTCGAAGTCCTCGCAGAGAATGACAAAGCCGATATCAGCAACGTTCTTCTCCATCCGGAAACCTACGAGCCGCTGGCCTATGCGACTGACTATCTACGCAGCGAGTGGACACCGCTCGATGAGGGCGCCGCTGAAGACCTGGACTTCCTGAAGTCGAAATTGAGCGGTGACTTGCAGATCCTGTCTTCGACGGATGATCTGTCAAAGGCGATTGTCTATTCAGAAGCCGCCGAAGCGCCAGGCATTTATTACGTCTATGATCGCGAGGCCGATACGCTGACGGAGATGTTCGCGACTCGGCCGGACCTCGCAGACGCGGAGTTGCAGGCCATGCACCCGGTCGAAATCGCATCGCGGGACGGTCTGACCCTCGTCTCCTATCTGACCTTGCCACCGGGATCAGACGCGGATGGCGACGGACGGCCGGAAGCGCCGGTTCCAATGGTGCTCGCCGTGCATGGTGGCCCATGGGCGCGGGACAATTATGGCTATAATTCCTGGCACCAATGGATGGCCAATCGCGGTTATGCAGTCCTGTCCGTCAATTATCGCGGCTCGACCGGTTTCGGGAAGAATTTCGTCAACGCCGCCGTCAAGGAGTTTGCCGGCAAGATGCATGACGATCTGATCGACAGCGTCGAATGGGCGGTGTCTGAAGGCATTGCACAGGAAGACAAAGTCGCGATCGCTGGTGGGTCCTATGGCGGATACGCGACACTGATCGGTGTCACCTTCACGCCGGATACGTTTGCGTGCGGCGTCGACATTGTCGGTCCATCCAGCCTGGTCACCCTGGTTGAGAGTTTCCCGGAATATTGGAAACCGTTCCTGGAGGGCACCTGGTTCAAATATGTCGGCGATCCGGAAGTGCCGGAAGACCGGGCCGACATGCTGGCGCGCTCGGCCATCACGAAAGTTGACGAGATTTCCGTGCCGCTTCTAATCGGCCAGGGCGAAAATGATCCCCGCGTTACCAAGCTGGAATCCGATCAGCTGGTCGATGTGATGGCGCAAAAGGGTCTGCCGGTCACTTATGTCAACTTCCCGGATGAAGGGCACGGCTTTGCCCGCCCTGAAAACCGCCTGGCCTTCTATTCAATCATGGAAGGTTTCCTCGCGGAGTGTCTGGGCGGACAAGCTGAACCCATTGGAGGCGCGTTTGACGGATCATCGGTTCAGGTTCTGCATGGCGCGGAATATGTACCTGGTCTGGCGGACGCGGTCGCCGCTCTTCCGGTTGAAGAACCAGCAGAGTAAAATTTAACGATAGAAAATGAAGACCGCCGCTCTGGAAACAGGGCGGCGGTTTTTGATTCAACTTCAATTACCGCGTTGACTTCCGATCCGCCTTCGCGCATCGGCGCGGTTATGATTATCGCAATCGATGGCACCCTGGCCTCTGGTAAAGGCACGATCGCGCGGCGGCTCGCCGGCTGGTATGGCTTGCCGCATATGGATACCGGGCGGCTGTATCGAGCAACCGGAGTTGCGGCCCTGAACAAGCATGTCGATTTCTCCGATACAGCCGCGCTGGCAGACGTCGCCCGTTGTCTCGATCTGAATGACTTTTCTGAAGATGAGTTGCGCACCGGAGAGGCCGGGCAAGCCGCATCTAAAGTCGCCGCCATCCCGGACGTCCGCGCGGCCTTGCTGGAATTGCAGCGCGCCTTTGCCCATCAGCCAAAGGGCGCGGTGCTGGATGGCCGCGACATTGGCACAGTGGTTTGTCCGGAGGCCGATGTGAAACTGTGGGTCGATGCCGCAATAGAGGTGCGTGCAACGCGCCGCTGGAAAGAACTCACCGCCAAAGGCGAGACCCTGTCGCTCGACGAGATGATCGCGCAAGTCGGGGAGCGTGATGATCGCGACCGCGCGCGCGCGGATGCCCCTATGGTGGCAGCCGCAGATTCAGTCTTGATCGATACATCCGACCTGACTATAGACGCGGCTGTGGATAAAGCACGGGCAGCGGTTGAGGCCGTTATCGCCCAAAAATCTGAGAGTTCTGAGCCGTAAGGCCCAAATCTAAAAACCCTCAAACGCTTATCCCTGACATCGCAGCGACGTCGGACCAGAAGCATGGTGCATCTGGACGTGAACCCCGTCATGACTGCGCATCTGGAGACCCCATGACTGATTCAATGACTCCCTCAACCGAGGATTTTGCCTCCATGTTTGAGGAAAGTGCTGGCGCCGCCACTCTGCAAGAGGGCAAAGTTGTGCCAGCCACCGTTATTTCAAATAACGGCGACTATCTTGTGCTCGACGTCGGCCTGAAAACCGAAGGCCGCGTCGCCGCCAAGGAATTCCTGCTCGAGGAAAAGCAGCCTGAGGCTGGCGATATTGTCGAAGTTTATCTCGATCGTATCGAAAACCTGATGGGCGAAGCGGTTCTGTCGCGCGACAAGGCGCGTCGTGAAGAAAGCTGGATCCGCCTCGAAGACAATTACAACAAGGAAGAGCCTGTCAAAGGCGCGATTGTTGGCCGGGTCAAAGGCGGTTTCACCGTCGATCTGGGCGGCGTCAACGCCTTCCTGCCTGGTTCTCAAGTCGACATTCGTCCGGTCCGCGACGTTGGTCCGCTGATGAACGAAGTACAGCCTTTCGCCATTCTGAAAATGGATCGCGCCCGCGGCAATGTTGTTGTCTCACGCCGCGCCATCCTTGAAGAGAGCCGCGCCGAACAGCGTGCGGAAATCGTTGGCGACATGAATGAAGGCGATACCCGCGAAGGCGTCGTCAAGAACATCACCGATTACGGTGCGTTCGTTGACCTGGGCGGCATTGATGGCCTCCTGCACGTCACTGACATGAGCTGGAAGCGGGTCAATCACCCAAGCCAGGTCGTCAATGTCGGCGACACGGTCAAGGTTCAGATCATCAAGATCAACCCGGAGACCCAGCGCATCAGCCTCGGCATGAAACAGCTGGAAAGCGATCCGTGGGACGATATCGAAGCCAAGTATACAGTCGGCACACGGATGTCTGGTCAGGTCACCAACATCACCGATTATGGTGCGTTTGTTGAGCTGGAAGACGGCGTTGAAGGCCTGATCCACGTCTCTGAAATGAGCTGGACCAAGAAAAACGTACACCCCGGCAAGATCGTCTCGACATCTCAGGAAGTCCTCGTCGAAGTCCTTGATGTCGATTCCGAGAAGCGCCGCATCTCGCTCGGCCTCAAACAGACTCAGGACAATCCATGGTCGGCCTTCATGGCTGAGCATCCGGTCGGCACCGACATTGAAGGTGAAGTCCGCGGGATCACCGAGTTTGGTCTGTTTGTCGGCCTCGGCCCAGACCTCGACGGTATGGTCCACATTAACGACATCTCCTGGGAACAGTCTGGTGAAGAAGCGATCCAGGCGTTCAACAAGGGCGACACCGTTACCGCACGCGTCCTCGACGTCGACACTGAGAAAGAGCGGATCTCGCTCGGCATCAAACAGGTTGGCGGCGACCCAATCGCTGACAATGCCAGCGTCAAGCGCGGCGCGATCGTGACCTGTACGGTCACCGAAGTTGCCTCTGGTGGTATTGAGGTTGAGTTCGGCGATCCTGCCGTCAAAGCCTTTATCCGTCGCTCTGACCTGTCTCGCGATCGCAGCGAACAGCGCCCTGAGCGGTTCGCGGTTGGCGACAAGGTCGACGCCAAGGTCACTCAGGTCGACAAGTCGTCTCGCCGTATCGGCGTCTCGATCAAGGCGCTTGAGATTTCCGAAGAGCAAGAGGCCGTCGCCCAATACGGATCTGCCGATAGCGGCGCATCCCTGGGTGACATTCTCGGCGCGGCCCTGGCCAGCGGCGATGGTGAGCCTGCGGCAGAAGCTGTAGCTGAACCTGAGGCAGAAGTGGAAGAGAAGCCAAAAGCGAAAGCCAAGCCGAAAGCGAAAGCCAAGGCTGAGCCGAAAGAAGAAGCTGTTGCTGAAGCTGAGGCAGAGGCAGAGGCAGAGGCCGAAGAAAAGCCAGCCAAGAAAAAGGCGGCGCCAAAGAAGAAGGCGGCACCTAAGAAAAAGGCTGCGAAAAGCGACGACGCGTAAACAGCTTTACGTTCAAACCTAAC
>JBCCZH010000183.1:0-6243 GCA_039188075.1 Pseudomonadota bacterium | reverse complement strand
GGGTTTGCGGGTCGCGGAACAATTTCCGGTCGACCATATCGACAATACTGCGACGCATCTCGGCCTCGACCATGAGGCCAAACTGATCAGAAAATACACGCAATCCACGGATAATTTCCTGAGACTGATCGACCGCCATCCAGATCAGATGAAGCAAACCGCACTCTATCGTGCTGCGAAACGCTTAAGTGTTATACCCGGACTGTCGGTCCTTTCGGCCATATTGCGTCGACTCGCCCGATCGCGGTGGTTGCCCATGCGCGTCCGTCTCCTGTCACTCAAACTGTTTCGAGCGGCCATATATGGAGCGCGACTTTGATCAGTGTCGTGATCCCCACATTCAACCGTCCCGATGGCTTGAAACGCGCGGTCAACAGCGTGTTTCACCAATCTCTGGTCTCCGACGGGTTTGACCTGATCATCGTCGATAATACGCCAGATCATTCGGCATCCGAAGCAATTGCCGAACTTAAATCCGCCTGTCCGGACACGATCAGTCTTATCACGCTGCATGAACCCGCGGCCGGCGTGGCGAATGCAAGGAATGCCGCCATGCGTGCGGTCAAAACCGATCTCGTCGCTTTTCTGGACGATGATCAATCCGCCCCCAAGACCTGGCTCGAAACCTTGCTGCAATCCTATCGTACTTACCCCGCTGCCGTGACTTTTGGTCCGGTCCGAACCACTTTGCCGACCGGGCAACGTCGCCATCAGCATTATTTTGAAACCTTTTTCTCGCGCGACCCGGACTTCGAGACGGGTTATATCGAAAACTCTTTTGGCTGCGGTAATGCGCTTGTCGATTTTTCCAAAGTACCCGGGCATGCCCCTTGGTTCGACGTTTCCATGAATGAGAGTGGCGGTGAAGATGACGTCCTGTTCGCGCGCATTCGCAATGCCTTTGGGCGGTTTGCCTGGGCGGGCGAAGCCCCCGTCTGGGAACATCCGCCAATCGCCCGTGTCTCACTTAATTACACTTTGAAACGCGCCTTTTCCTATGGTCAGGCGCCGATCACACTGGCGCGGCGAACATCAAACCACCCCATTTTCCTGATTCTGTACTGGATGTTGATCGGGGCCGGTAAAACCCTTTGGCACGGTAGTATCTGTCTATTGCTCAGCCTCGTTCGCCATCCGGAGCGAGCATTCCAGCTCGACAAAACCGTGCGCGGTCTCGGCAAAATTTTCTGGTGGGTCGATTTGAGATTTTATGGCGCCGCAGTCCTGAAGAACAAGACGATTAACTCGGCGTCGCCAGCCGCGCCAGTTCTCTCGTCAAGGACGGAACAGGTTTAACCGAGACAATCTGTTTCGGACGCATGCTCAGCTTCGCCGCCAGCGCGACATAGATCAGCCAGACAATTGAATTCTGTTGCAGAGAGGCACTCTCTGACAAGCTGAACAGGAAGAATTGCGCAATAAAGGCGAGCGCAAAAAGACCCGTCCAGGTCGTCACCGCGGCCAGAATGGCGCGCGATGTGGTCATCAGAAAATCCAGAGCCAAGAATGCAAGCCCGACCAGGCCGAGCGCGACTGTCACCTCAAGCCAACCATTATGCGCCGTTGGCGCGTCCCATTGCAGGGCCTCGCGCAGCCAATTGCCAGGCGTGCTTTCCGGCGCCCAGAATGCGCCATAACCATAGCCAAGCCAGGGTCGGTCTTCGATATTATCAGCCAGCGCGAACCAGATATCCGTGCGCCCGGTCAGCGTCGCATCTCGACCGAGCAATTGGAAGACCAGATCGGGCGCGAGCACAAAGACTGCGCCACTTGCCATCACTATAATCACCCCGAGCCAGAGAGTCAGTATCCCGACTCGAACGCCTTGCTTCATCCAGGCGCCAACCGCCAATATCCCCAACCCGACAAGAAGACCAAGCAGCGAGCTTTTCGACGTCGAGAGCAGGACCAGCGCAATGCTCAAAATCAGAGCGCCGCTCCAAAGCCAGCGATGCTTGCCATCCATGATCGCGAGAAAAGCAGCGAAGATGGCCGCTCGGGCCATATGTCCGCCCAGCTGGTTCTTTTCGAAATACAGACCCTGCCAGGCGCCGACATGAACCTCCTGCATCCGTCCGAAAGAGGGCACGAGGATCGCCGTTACGAAACTGACAAGCGCCACGATGAGCCAGGCCACCGCAAACCCGCGCAGCATAGTCTGCCAGCTATAGCGCGTGCCGATAAACAATCCGGCCAGGGTCGTCATAACGATGGCAAAACTCCGACGTGCGGATAGGCCAGGGTCGATCGACCAGAGAAAGGACAAGGCGCACACCGCCAGCAATGCCATCAGGAACGGTAGGCGCAAACAGACTTGCGCGATGTCTCTCGCCTTCCATAGGGCGCCGACAAATGCGACGCCATAAATCGGCAACCACAAGAATCGCAGGATGGGGGAACCATCGGCAGAGCTTTCATCTGACAAGAGGCGCGGCAACAGACCTTCGCTGAAGATCAGCAGGACGACAACAAGGAGCAGGAATTCCAGCCGGCCGACCGGGCTATGGGACGTTGTCGCCCGAAGATCAGGCGCCGAAGCGGTCAGCGAATTGGGCATCGCCGCGTATCCTGTTCATGACGACGCCGAGCACACGTCCATTCTGTGCCTCCAGCTCCTGGCGCGCCGCTTCAATCTCCTGCGCCGTGGACTGATCAGCTGTGACGACCAGAATGATACCATCCACGACAGAGGCCATGGTCATCGCTGCCGAGGATCGTTCCAGGGCCGGCGCATCCACGATCGCCCAGCTCGAAATTCCGCGCAAAGCCTGCCACCATCCAGGGGCCTGCTGGGTGCGGACCTTCTGACCCGCTTTCAACCGGTCGCCACGAAACCGGGTGACCAGAAGCGGCAGGCCATCAATGTCATGGGCGGTCAGCAATTTGCTCTGACGCGCATCCTCAACGTGCGGCGTGATCCGGTAGATCGGTTCTTCACGCAAGGACGCATCATAGGCCCGGCCCGGTTTGCCGACATCGCGTGCGAAACCGTCCTGGAATCCCTGAAAGACGGGATTGCGGCGCAAATCGAGATCGACCATCCAGACCGGCTTGTCGGACCGGCGGGCGGCGATACAGGCGAAACTGCCGGCCAGGCTCGTGACGCCTTCGCCCGCGCGCGCGGACGTGAACATGATGACTCGGCCACCCGTCGCAGGGGCGCTGACGCGGGCCGTGGCCCGCCAAACCGGCTCTAAATCCTCACGAAGGTCGCGCATGATGTGTCACGTCCAGACAGTCTTAGCCCAGCGCTATCATGATCTTGGTTAACGGGATTTTGCAAATCGTAAGGATTACGCCCGGCGAACAGATCCCAGCACGGGAAGACCGACCGTTTTCTGCAGTGAGCTTGGAGTCGCGAATCCGCGTTTTGAATAAGCGCTGAGCAGACCGAAAATCAACGCGGTGAAGCCCGCAAACAAGACGGAGAGGACCGCGACCGGCAGTTTCAGACTACTACCCTGGATCGGCACTGTCGGCGGCTCAGTGACTTTGACGCTATCGGCTTCCTGCGCGGTGAGGCCGGCCACGGTGCCTTCACGCTGTACTTGTTCGGCAATGGTGCGCACGCTGGTTTCGATCAGATCGCGATTGCGCAGCAGCTCATTCCAGGTCGGTTCGAGCAAGGTGAACCGGTTCAGCTTGGCTTCCACGGAGCGGAGCTGGCGCTGCAGCTCTGCTTCTTGCCGCTGCAAGGAGGCGGCTTCCGCTTCAAACGTATTGAAAGAGGATTCCAGGGCCTGATAAGTCGGGTTTGGCCCCCGACGTATCGTACCGACCGGCGAGTCCTGCGCCGCCAAAAAGGCGCGCAATTCAGCAATCCGTCGGTCTATCGCCTGCACGCGGCGGCTGTCCGGCGTGTAATTGACCAGCGCTTGGTTGCGTTCAATTTCCAGTTCGCGCAGCTGTTGGGCGCTCGAATCCTCGACATAAAGGTCAAGCTCCGCGGGTGTTTCCGCCAGCTGAATGCGCGTTCGCGCCAATTGTCCCTGTACCGCGCTGGCCCGCGCCTGCACCGTGAACAACTCATTTGAAATGACTGAATAGAGGTTCTGCGCCGTTGACCGCTCACTGGCAAAATCCCGAACCTCATTTTCGGTCAGGAAGGTGCTGATCGCTGCTTCCGCTTCCAGCAATTCGCCTTCGATCCGCTTGCGCTCGGCCCGCAACTGATCGACCGGGCGGCTGCCAAACAATTCCGCGCGCCGCTGCAAATAGACAGCAAGGGCCGCGTTGAGGATCTCAGCCGCAACTTGCGGATCTTCATGTTTGAACCCGACCGAGATAATGTTCGAATTGGGAGAGGCGGCTGCCCAGAACCCATCTTGCAGGGCGGCAACGCCCTTTTGATAGTATTCGAACTCAATCGGGTCCTTTGCAGCAGGGGCCGATCTGGCGACCTCCTTGTCCCGGGCCTCGGCCAGCTCCGGGTAGATGCGGTCCAGCGGGAAACGTGACAGGGTGCGTTCGGCGACCAATTGGGTCTGCAGGATTTCCAGCTCGCCTTGGATCACTTCCTGAATACCGGGGCCCGGATCGAAGCTCGGGTCGCTCAAGATGGAGCTGGATCGGACTTCGTCGCCAGAGGTCACATAAAGCGCCGAGCGAGACTCATAGGTCTTGGGCATTTGAAACGCGAAAAACAGACCGATTGCGAAAATGGGCAAGCCGATCAGCAGCATCAGCCATTTGGCCCGCCACAGGTGCAGCGCCAAATCCGCCATGCCGAGACGGGGCCGCGACGGCACATAGCCGGCATCGGTCTGTACGACCCCCGATGGGCCCCAGTCAGCGAGATCGGCCATCGTTCCGGGCTCCGAGCGCTCTTTCCTTCGATTTCTTCATACAGGCTTGATACTTCCTTAAACATTAACGCAGACGCTCTGATTGGGTAAATTTGTCGTTGAAAAGCTCCATGAGTCGCTTGCTTGGCCTTGCTCTGCTTTCGTTAATGATCGCGTCCTGCCAGTCCGGCGGGCCGGTTGAATCCGCTGTTTTCCCACAAAAGGAATGGCGACATGAGGACGGCGCCGACGCCTTCTATCTGCTTGCGCCCGGCGATGAACTGGACGTCATCGTTCACACCGCACCAGAGCTCAATCGCACTGTCACCATTGGCCCGGACGGCCGCTTCCGCATGCCGTATTCGGGTCCGATCCTGGCCGCGGCGCGGACCGTGGATGAGGTTCGGGAAGGCATTCAGTTCGCCATGTCGCGGGAGCTGAATGATCCGGACATTGACGTCTTGCTGATCGGAACGCCGTCGCAGCGTGTCTTTGTCGGCGGCGATGTGACCAATCCTGGCCTGTTTGACATGCCGGGCCTGATCGATCCCCTGCAAGCCATTATCATGGCGGGCGGCGTCACCAATGAAGGTCGAGCCAGCACCGTGATCCTGATGCGCCGCATGCCAGGTGGTGAAGTAAAGTCGGCTGTGTTCGACCTCAAAGCCGGGATTTACGATCCGAGCGTCGCCGACTGGGCGCCTTTGCGCCGGTTCGATGTCGTCTATGTCACGCGCAAGCCGATTGCCAATCAGAACCTGTTTGTCCGGCAATACATTCGCGATGCGCTGCCAATCGACTTCTCGCTCTTCTACGACATTGCCGGCAACAACCGTTAATCAGGCCTTTTATCGCTGACCAGAAGCGCTTATGCGGTGGGAAACCATTCTCAACGGAGCTTCCCGCTATGGCTGACGCCGAAAACACAATCATCATGGAAACCACTAAAGGCACAGTGACAATCGATCTGCGTCCGGATCTGGCCCCTGGCCATTGCGCTCGGATCAAGGAATTGGCGCGCGAAGGCTTTTATGACGGCATCATCTTTCACCGCGTGATTGATGGCTTCATGGCACAAGTTGGCTGCCCGAACGGCACCGGCATGGGCGGCTCAGACAAGCCAAACCTGCAGGCCGAGTTCAACCCGGAGCCACATGTCCGCGGCACCTGTTCCATGGCCCGCACCAACCAGCCGAACTCGGCAAATTCGCAATTCTTCATCTGTTTCGAAAATGCCGGCTTCCTCGACAATCAGTACACGGTCTGGGGCCAGGTCAGCGAAGGCATGGACGTGGTTGACCAGTTGCAAAAAGGCGAACCACCGCGCGAGCCGGATTCCATTGTCTCTATGAAAGTTGCCGCAGACAGCTAAAGTTCAGGTTGAACAAACGAGACTGGACGCATGGCTTCGGCGAAAAGCAGGCGCAATATGAAATGGTGGAGTGGTCGATTGCTCGGC
>JBCCZH010000182.1:0-6251 GCA_039188075.1 Pseudomonadota bacterium | reverse complement strand
TCACCACCGTGACGCGGCGGCCTTTGTCGCTCTCGCTCAACAAGGTGAGAGAATTGCTAGCTGTAGATTGGACCTATGATCAACCGGTGCGAAATGCCATGAGTTTGAAAGAGGTGTTTGTTGCGTGTCTGGGCGAGCAACGATCTTGAGGGCAGATCCTGTCGGGGAAGTAGAGTGACGAAGAAGTCCAAGATTTTTGAAACCATCTGCAAGGTGCTGGCCGAATACATCCCGGAAGGCACGGAAATTACAGATGATACAAGGATCGTCGCTGATTTGGAGATCGACTCAGTTGATGTTTTCGACCTAATAATGGAGGTTGAGGACGCTTATGATATTAGTATTTCAATGGAATTGATCTCGACCACGCATACTGTGGGTGAGCTGACCAACGTGGTGGAAGACTTGATCGGTGCTGACTAAGACCAAGCATAACAAGCCGTTATTCGACAAGTTCGCGGCCATAACCGAGCGTCATGAAATGGCGAAAATGCTCGGTGAGAGCCCGATTGGCGTGCCCTTCGATGAGATCCTGTCGCCGACGCGTGCCTTGTATAAAGGTCGCGAGATCACTCTGGTCGGCACGAATAATTATCTTGGCCTGACCTTCAATCAGAACGTGCGGCAATCCATGATCGAGTCGATTGAAACCCTGGGGTCTGCGACGACCGGCAGTCGGCAAGCCAACGGCACCTATGGCGATCATGCGAAGCTGGAGCAGGAATTAAAGTCTTTCTTCGACATGCAATCGGCGATCGTGTTCACCACCGGCTACCAGACCAATCTCGGCGCCATCAGCGCGCTCGCGAGCGGGGAGGATCACATTCTGATCGATGCGGATAGCCATGCCTGTATCTATGATGCCTGCCGCCTGACCGATGCCGCCACGCACCGGTTTCGCCATAATGATCCGGAGAACCTGGCCCGGCGCCTGAAAAGGCTGCCCGAGACGGGAGGGCGCCTGGTTGTCGTCGAAGGCATGTATTCGATGTTTGGCGATGTTGCGCCGCTGGCCGAAATGGTCGAGGTCGCGCATGCCCATGATGCGATGATTTTCGTCGATGAAGCACATTCCGTCGGATGCTTTGGCGACAAGGGCCGCGGAATTGCGGAAGCGCAGGGCGTGCTTCAGGACGTCGATTTCATCTCAGGCACGTTCTCAAAAAGCCTGGCATCGATTGGCGGCTTCTGTGTGTCCAGGCATCCGGAATTCGAGAGCGTTCGGCTGACCAGCCGGGCCTATATGTTCACCGCCTCGGGTGCCCCGGCCAATATCGCTGCCGCGCGTGCCGCGTTGAAAGAATTGCAAGCCATGCCGCAATTGCGGGATTCCTTGTGGGCGATGTCAAACCGCCTGCATGAGGGCTTGTCGAAAATGGGCTATGACCTGTGCGCGCCCGCTTCCCCTGTGATCGCTGTTCGGCGCCCGGACGAAGCGACCGCGGTGATGGAATGGAACCGACTGTTTGAGCAGGGCGTCTACGTCAATCTCGCCGTGCCACCGGCAACGCCTGGCGGCACCAGCTTGTTGCGCCTGAGCGTCAGCGCGGCGCATACTGAAGAAGAGATTGATCAGGTGCTCGCCGCGTTCTCGACCCTGTCCTGATCTATCGGAACGCGCCTTTTCGAAACAGGCGCCAGGCCAGGACGGGTGCGTGCAGCAATGGGTATTTGCGCGCATGGTCACTGACTTCGATTTCAGCGCCGCTATGCGACTTGATTTTCTCCAGGACATAATCGAGCCCGGCATCGAACGTGAAGAAAGCCTTCAAGACCCGGAATGCCCCCATCGGTTTGCCCACCAGGCGTCGTCCAAACCAGCGCAGACGGCATAGATTGCGCCGCAACAAGCCGGTATCAGGCAGCTCTATGGTTGTAGGAGTGTCTCCAGACGGAAAAACAGCTGACGCGAGTTGCGCGTAGCGCTCCGCATGTTTAGCCACGATTTGCTTTGATCGGCCCGTAGCGTCTTCCGGTCGAAGTTCGGTTTTGTAGCTCTCCATAAGTCCGCGTTCCCAAATCGCAGTCCTGGAACGCTCTCCCTTTAATAGCGGTGCTGTCTCGCGGAGAAAGTGGTGGCTCGCCTGGGCGAGCGTCTCAAGCAGATCTTCGCGAAGGTCCGGGTCCGAGCAAATCAGGAGAGTCGGCTGCGCAAAGCGAGCCCAAAGCATGGACTCGAAGGCGCCGCCCCGCGCACGCCGGCGGAAGGCGGACAGGCTGACTATGGAATACTTGCTGCGCAGGCGCTCGCCATCGGGACCGTCTGCTTCGCAATAATGGACGCTTGGTGGGGCCAGGAATGAGCCAAATTGTTTCAGGCCGAGCCCATGCACGTCCCGATACGAGTCCACGAGGACGTAAAAATCGAGCATCTTCCCCGAGGATTCGCCAGCTCGAAGGCTCGATCCATAGAATAGAAGCGCCTTCTCCACGCCGGCATGCTTGCGCCGAATCTCGGTCACCAGCGCTTCAGCGCGGTCTCCGATGGGGCGTTGCTCGCTTTCGATGATACGCTTCAGCTCTGCCACCTGTGTTGCGTGGCTCATCGGATGAACTCCAGATCTGGCGAGACAGACACCTTGAACGTTTTGTCTTTCGGCATGGGCAATTCCTCGCCGTCCAGAATAACAGGACCTTCGGTTCGGAAAACCAGTTCAGAGCAACCTTCGCTCGTTAGACCGTGGCGCTCAAGTGATTTCGGCGCACCGCCGAGAACGGCTTTCGCAATGCCGAGGCGCAGGCGACGGATCGGCCATGCGGCGTGAGTGAAACCGATCGGGGCATCGTCGCGGCCCCAGAATGGGCTCAAGCCAAGACTGAGTTCGCGAAACGTTGAGACAATCGAAAAGGCTTTCTCGGAGGTCTGTTCCGAAGAATCAGTATTGATGCGTGTGAACTGACTTGGCCGGATCAGCGGTTGGCCATCGGCATATTTGGTTGATCGCGGAAACAGAGCCAATTGGAAGATTGCCCGCGCGATCGAGACCGAGCCACGCGTTTTCCCATGCAGGTTCTCTTGCGTATAGAGCATCAATCGCGCCAGAGACCCCGTCGATAGCAAGAACCCGACAAAGGGCGTTTTGGTTTCGGAGGTTTCGATCAGCAGAGCTTTGTGAGCTGTGAGCTCTGGCCGAAGGTTGCCCTGATGTCGTTGATCCAGGCGTTGCTTGAGCGCAGCCGCATCAACCTGCTTCAGGCCCAGCACCTGATGTGCGAGATTTGTGCTTCCGCCCGGCAGGATGGCGAGGCGGGGCAAGGGTGCACCGGAAGACCTGTTGGCGAAACACGTTGTCAGTGCGGCCAGCACCGTCCCGTCTCCGCCTTCGACATAGATTGTATCTCGACCTTGTTGCAGCAATGGTGTCAGGGCGTCATCCAGTGGCGTGCGGCCATCAAAATTGACAATCGGGATGTCGCCATAATCGACGGCAATTTGCGTCAATATGGAGCCCTGCATGTTCACTTTGTGACTTTTCGGGTTGATGACGAAGACGGGAGATTGCGTCATTTCACCCGCTCAGCATTGAGATTGAGATGGATCCCCAATCCCAGCAGCAATAGGATCGGAAGACCAATTGCCATAGGCAGAGAGATGCCGCCGCTTTCAGCTACGGTTTTGAGCACCCCATCGAATATGAAATAACCAAACCCGATCGCGATTCCGATCATCAGCCTTTGGTCGCCCGTCTGACGACGTCCCAATGCTTGCATCAGGGGCACCGCGACCAACACGAATCCAAGCGCGATGATCGGCATGGTCAGACGATCGAAGAACCAAACCAGATAGGCCGTCGATGGACGAACACCGGAGCCTCGGAGCTGCGATAGATCATATTGTTCGCCGAGCGACAGGTTGCGCGGCGATGTTCCCAGCTTTTGCAGCGTGACAGGCGTTTGATCGGTTCGCCAAAGCTCAATTGGCGCCGTGTCAGAATAGCCGAGGCTGATACTGTTCGGATTGCTGAGCGCCCAACCCTGGCCAGTGAAGCGCGCGCGATCAGCATATGTGATTGCCGACAGCTTGCCCGCGCCATCCCTTTGATAGACCACGACATCCGACAATACGTCTCCTTGGACACTGCCAATCTCCACAAAAGAATTTGTATCGGCGATCCAAAGCGACCGGGGCTTTCCCGCGTCTTCCTCCATGAAGGCATCCGTCCCGAGCCAGGTCTCCAGCGCAGAAACGGTTCGTGGAACCGTCTGATCAATGAACAGGAGCGAAGCAATTGAGATCGTCAAAACAGTCGGGATGAGCGCTCTGGCCTGCATCAGGGGCGAGACGCTCATCGAGACAAATCCCACCAGCTCCTGGCGCCGGATCAAGGATACAAAGGTCAGAAGCAGGCTGACGAACAGCGCGAACATAAAGATGCGATCATACAAGGAAGGCAGGCGCAAAAGCGTGTATTTCAAAGCGTCTAGCGAACCGGAATCATCCGGTAGAATGTCCGCCGCACCGATCGAGTCGACAACGCTGAGCAGCGCCAGAAGGGCAAATGTCGTGACAAACCAGCGCGCCAGAAACAGCCGGGCAAAATAGGCTCGGACTCGTTTCATGAAGCGGGGCGCTCCGAATTGGGCTTTGCAGGCAGCAAGCGTGGCAGACGAATATCGGGCAGGGCGGATAGAGGTGGTTGCGCCATGGTGGTCGCACTGCGCAGGTAGAGCATCAGCCCGGCAACGCTGACCATGATGATAACGCCCCAGCTGCCAGCCCAAGGTGGAACAGCGCCATCCAGCGCGAGTGATTTTGCCAATTCGAGCAATTGCTGAATCGCGATCAGGGTGATCAAACCGATCAGGATCGCATTGGATGGTGGATTGCGACCATAGCTCAAGCCAAACGGAACTGCGATCAAAGGCAGGATCAGGATCAAAACGAACCGCGCTAGTTGGTCATGGATTGAGACCTGCGCTTCAAGCGGATCTATCTGCGTGTCAGCGGATAGCGTCGTCGCGTTTGCTGGTCCCCACAATTCCCAAAGCGTGAGCTCGCGGACATCTTTTCCCCGCGCTCGAAATTGTGTCAGGGCATCAGGCGGACGCCAGTTCAGGGCGTCAAAATCGAGCCGAGAGGCGAGCGTTTCATCTGCACGCAAATCGGCACCCATTCCGGATTCCAGCCTTATCTCCGAAATCGTACCTCGATTGCGGACCAGAGCGCCAGAGGCAGCCGAGATGAGCCTCTGACTGCCATCAGGCAGGCGTTCTAGAATGAATGAACTGGTCAGGTCACCGGTGCTAAGGTCAACACTTTCCGTCCAGACCGTCCAGTCCTCCGCCTCGACAAACTTGCCCTCGATGAACACGGTTTCAATACTGGACTCAGCGATCGAATTGACCAGGCTTCGATACTCATAGCGCGACAGCGGCTGCAAAATTCCGGACGTGATGAGAAGCGCACTGGCCAGGAGCGCTGCCATGATCATGAAGGGTTTGGAGATCATGAAGAGCGATTTACCGATGCCCCAGACCGCGACCAATTCGCCGCTGCGGCTGATGCGACTGACCGTGATCAAGACGGCCAGAAAAAATGCTGCCGGAATGCCGATGCCTGCATAGTGCGGCACCAGGTTTGCGAGCATGTAAATAGCTTCGCCAAAATTGCCGGGTGAGCGGGAGACCAGATCCGCGATCCGCAATAGCCGTTCCAGCAACAGGATGCTGACCACAAGCAGCAGCAGCCCGCCAAAGACGCGCGTGCATTCGCTGAAAATATATCGCTGAATACGCTGCATACGGACGATTAGCTCACTTTTCGAATCTGTACACCTGTTCATTTAACGAACCACTGAACATCGCAAACACGAAAACTTGATTGCGATTGCTGATTTTCTGCCTATTTTTTGCCACGAGTAGACAAGAAGAAGCGGGATGTTCTATCGCTTTATCAGCCTGGCTATGCTGGCCACTCTGCCGGCTGCGTTCGCGCAGTCCGAACTTGATATTCGAGACTATGAAGCCGCGGCGGCCTGCGCGCCCGGGACTGGACAGGTGCAGGTGACCGTGGATGGCGTGACCGGCGTCGGCATTCTTGCGGTTGAATTGTATCGCCCTAGCAAGCGCGATTTCCTGAAGAAGAAGTCTCGCATTCACAGAATTCGCGTGGCCGCAGAAGATGGCCCCCAAACTGTGTGTTTTGAAGCCCAACCTGCAGGGCGTTACGCCGTCGCGACTTATCATGACAAGAATGCCAATCGCGATCTGGACCAGAAAATCAACCTCATGCCAAAAGAGCCATTTGGGCT
>JBCCZH010000181.1:0-6306 GCA_039188075.1 Pseudomonadota bacterium | reverse complement strand
GTGCCCTGCCAGTCTCCGCCCAGATCAGCAGTGATGTAAGCCCGACCCGCTGTGTCGCGCCGCAAGATGCGATCGCGATCAGCCAGCGGTCGACGCGACAGCAGCGTGATCGGATTACCCATATGCCGAGGCATACTCTCCCAGGCCGCATGCACGACATGCGGATGTTCAGGAAAGGTCTGTCGATAGGAATAATCGGTCATTCGGCTGACCGCTTCATTGATTGAAATCAGGTCTGCGTCTTCTCGTATCGCCAGGGCACTGAGCTTTTCCATCGCGTCCCGACTTTCATAAATATTCGCTGTGATGACCGTCAAACACGCCTCAGGCGGACAGTCCGTGCGGGTTGGCGGCGTGTATTTTGAGAAAACCAGGAATGGCGACGCCGCGGCGAGCACAAGAACCGCGCCGACGAGGGCTGAGTTCGGCCGCACAATTGCCAATGCCAGAGATACGATGACCCCGATCACCAAGCTATGCGGCAAGAAGCTGACCAGAAGCTCGAGCACGACTATGCCCGGCACCAGCTGAGCGAGCAGGCACAGAAAACTGAATAAGTAGGCACCGGCAGCGATCAGCGTCAGCACCATCTTCCATCCTGATGATGAGCGCACCGTGTTCAGCATGACCGGTTAAACCGTGAAACTCTCTTCGAGCTCGACTGGACCGGTCATGATGACGTGATCAGTGGCTTCGTCCCATTCGATGAACAGCTCCCCGCCGTCCAGAATAAGTTTGGCCTGGCGGTCCGTCTTGTCCGCCCGTGCGGTACAGACGAGCGCCGCGCACGCGCCGGTGCCACAGGCCTTGGTCAGGCCGGCCCCGCGTTCCCAGACCCGCAAGCGAATGGTCTGACGGTCAATAATCTGCGCGAAGCCGACATTCACGCCTTCCGGGAAAGTTGGATGCCATTCGACCAAAGGGCCAATCGCCGGTATGTCATAATCATTGACATCGTCGACAAAGAAAACCGCGTGCGGATTGCCCATGTTTACGACCGCTGGCTTGTAAAGATAAGGGTCTTCGATCGGGCCGATTTTGACGTCGACGCCGCGTACATCCATCTTTTCGGACAGCGGAATGTCTTCCCAGCCCATCAGGGGCGAGCCCATATCGACGCTGACCAGACCGTTTTCGGCGCGGGCGCCTTTGAGAAGATCCGCCTCGGTCTGAATTCGAACCTCATCCTTGTTCAGTTCTTCAAGCAGCAAATGCGCGACAGCCCGGGTGCCATTGCCGCAAGCTTTCACTTCGCTGCCATCGGCATTCCAGAAGCGCAGGAACGCATCTGCCCGCAAATCACTTTCGATCGCCATGATCTGGTCGGCCCGCATCGCCTCGGCAATCTCGCGCAATTGGGCTTCAGACGGCGCAAAGGCGCGTTCGCGTGCGTCAAACACGGCGAAAGCATTTCCGGCTCCGTTCATTTTCCAGATGCGCATGGGTCCCTCTGGCTCAGGTTAGGCGAGTGACATAATCGCGTAAAGCCGCATTTAAAAGGTTTTACTTTGGCAATCGCGTGGCGCTGAGCCAGGCGCCGGACTGAATCAGCCCGGCAATCAGTAACAGAATCTGCACGGACCAATGACCGATAATGAATGCGCTGAAGCCCGCAGCGATGGAAAACCAGTGCAGGCGTGGGTCGCTCATCAGGAAGCCGGCAAGCCGTCGTTTGGTTTCGATCGTGGCCAGAGTCACATTCGCCCAGATGCGGTTCATGCCAGGTGGACCAAACACGTCCTGCAAGTCTTGAGGGTCGGTCACGCCTGACAATTCCGCCAGTTCGCGCACCCCCGTATGGCCAAATTCCACGCGTTGGCGCAGCTGCATCGTCTGGACCAGACGAATAAAGGCCGAAATCATCACGGCCAGCGCAATCGAAATCAATGGGAGGCCGGACAGCAGGGTCATCCCGGCCATATGGGGGCCGCGCGGCGAGATGAAAGAGGGCTCATGGCGTGGTCGTGTAGCGAAACATCGGATTGATCTTGGCGGTCAGAATATGATCGCGCCAGACGCCATTAATGTGAAGATAGTTTTTCGCCATGCCTTCTTTCTCAAATCCGAGCCGCGCCAGCAGGCGTCCACTCCGCTCATTTTCGGGAATATAATTCGCCATGACCCGATGCAGGTTCAGCCGGGTGAAGACATGCTGCAGACTGGCCTCCAGCGCTTCATACATGATCCCCTGGCCTTGTGCGGACTGGGCTAGGGAATAGCCGAGATGGCAGGCCTGAAACGACCCGCGAATTATATTGGAATAATTGCACACACCGAGGATTTTCCCGCCCTCCCGGGCGCGAATGACCAGTTTCAGCGCGCGCCCCTGCTTGTGATCTTCTGCCGTCGCTGCGAGGCGGGCGCGCCAGGCGGATTTCGAATGGAAATCATCGCTTCGCGCCGGCTCCCAGGGGTCGAGATGCGCCGCATTGTCGAGATAATAAGTCCGCAAATCCTGCAAGTGTTCGCGCCCTTGCGGGAACAATAATAATCGCTTGGACAGGATCATGAGCTCCCCCCCTAGCGCGGAATGGCGGCCCAGTAATCGAAGTCGAGACAGACGCCGGGCGCGTATCGGCCATCCTCGCCGCGCAAGACAAAGGCGCCAGGGTCCTGATCCTTGACCGCGACGAGCCGCAAGCGAAGCGCCCCGACCGTGTCATTCAGGACCGCCTTGTCGAGCACTTCACTCCAGGCATAGACCGTATCGCCAGCGAATAGCGGCCCGGTATGCGTACCGCCATTGATGCCGAGCAGTTCTGCAGCATTGCCAAGCCCGTTAAAGCTGAGCGCGCGGGCGATCGAGATCACCACCCCGCCATAGATCAGGCGTTTGCCGAAGCGGCTGTCTTTCTGGGCATGCGCATCGAAATGCACTTTCGCGGTGTTCTGATACAGGCGCGTTGCGATCTGATGCTCAGCCTCTTCCACCGTCATGCCATCAACATGGTTGATCTTCTCACCGATCTCATAGGCGTCAAAGCGATGCTCGGACCCGGCCAGACCCGTGTCCCAATCGGCATAAGCGCGCGCATAATCAAACGATGCCGGATCGATTACACTGGGCAAGTCAGGCACCACAGTTTCAGGCGCGGGCGATGCCGGATCATGTTTATTCACCATCACCCAGCGAACATAGGATAGCGCTTCCTCGTCGCGCTGATTGAAGCCGCGCGTGCGAACATAAACAACGCCGGTCTTGCCACTGGAATTCTCTTTCACGCCAATCACTTCGGACACCGCACTCAGCGTATCGCCTGGATAGACGGGCACCGGAAAGCGGCCATCCGCATAGCCAAGATTGGCCACCGCATTCAGCGAAATGTCCGGCACCGTCTTGCCAAACACGACATGAAAGGCGAGCAGCGGATCAATGGGTAAATCGTCATAGCCATTGGCTTGCGCAAACGTCGCCGCGCTAAAAAGCGCATGACGGCTGCCGGTCAAAGCGCGATACAGGCTGATATCGCCAGTCGTCACGGTGAGTGGGGTCGCATGGCGCAGAACCATGCCCACATGGAAGTCTTCGAAATAATGTCCGGGATTGGATTTGGTCATGCCGCCTTAAACAGGGCGAGGGCTCAAACCGTCAAGACTGTCCCGGCGAAACCTGATCAGACCAGGCTGAATTGCATCAGGTAAATGTCCAGCATGGCAACGGACATGACGCTGCCGCCGGCGGAGACGGCGCTGCTCAAAGACGGCGCCATGATAATCAACACGAGCATGGACGCAAAACATCCACCCACGAACTGGACCTGCCCTTCACGCGCCATATCCCCCAGCGCGCGCGGACCATAAACGGCGAGGCGCGGTCCGAAACAGAACGCCGCGGACAGGGCAAGGAAGAAACAGGCAAGAAGCTGGAGCGCGAGCATCAGCACCACTTTCGCTAAGGATAGGAGCCTCCTTATCGCAAAAGCGGGTTGAATTGACGTGTCGCAGATCGGTGAAATTTCACCGATTAGAGAATGGAAAGCAGCGCCTCATTCGGGCGACCGAGCGCAGCCTTTTTGCCATTGATCCCGATCGGGCGCTGAATCAGACGCGGATTGTCTGCCATGGCGGCATAGACTTCGGCATCGCTGGCAGATTCGGGCAGTTCGAACTTTTGCGCATCCTTGTCACGCAGAAAGGCGCGCGGCGAAGACACGCCCATTTTTTTGGCGATATCCTTCAACTCATCGACCGACAGCCGCTCAGACGCGTTCATATATTTGCGGACCTCCGGCTCGACGCCATTTTCCTGCAGCAAGGCGAGGCCTTTCTTTGAAGATCCGCAACCGGTGTGATGGATCAAAATATATGTCATGCGTCTGCTCCTGAATATCTCCAGAGAGACATAGGGGCTTCCGCTCATTCGACAATTGATCAGACCCGCTTATTGGCAGAACTCGCAAGATGAGGCAGGCTGACAATCATGACTATGGAATCCCATCACCCGACTCTCGACGCGGCGATCGCGCTGCAATCCGAACTGGCGGCGCGCGCGCCGGAAATGGAAGAAGCGCGGCGGCTGCCCGCTGATCTCGCCAAAAAACTCGCTGAGGGTGGTCTGTTCCGAATGGTGACACCATCCGCCTATGGCGGTCTCGAATGCACGCCCCGGCAGATTGTCGATGCGGTCGAAGCCGTGGCGCAAGCCAATGCGAGCGCTGGCTGGTGTTTAATGATTGGCGCGACGACGGCCATGAATGCCGCTTATATGGACCCCGCGACAGCGCATGAAATCTATGATGATCCCATGATCATCACGGGCGGCGTGTTCGCGCCCATGGGCAAGGCCGTGGTCGACGGCGATGACTATATTGTCAGCGGTCGATGGCAATGGGGCTCAGGTTCGGCCAATTGCACCTGGTTGTGCGGTGGGTCCATGGTGTTCGAGGATGGCGAGCTGCGCACCTTGCCGAGCGGTCGACCGGACGCCCGCATGATGATTTTCCCGGCCGAAGACGTGGAGCTGATCGACACCTGGCACGTGATGGGCCTGAAAGGCACCGGGTCCGGCGACCTGGCCGTTGAAAACCTACGCGTGCCCAAGGCCCGATCGGTCAGTCTCGTCGCGGACAAGCCTCTGATTGATGGCGCGCTCTATAAATTCCCGGCTTTTGGCCTGCTAAGCCTGGGGGTCGCCGCGACGGCCATGGGCAATGCCAAGGGCGCACTGGACGCCTTTATTGATCTCGCCAGCGCCAAGAAAAGTCAGGGCTCCCGCAGAACGCTTGGTGAGCGGGCGCCGGTCCTTCTCGAAACCTCGCGCATGGTGGCGGCCTATCGCGCCACCCGCGCCTATTTGCACGATGAGATTGAACAGACCTGGGACGTCGCCCTGAACAGCGAAGACATTCCGGTTGAGCGGCGCGCGGCGCTGAGAATGGCGTGTACGCATATGGTGCGCACCAGTGCCGATATCTGCCGATGCTGTTATGATCTGGGCGGGGGCGCCGCCTTGTTCGAGGCAAGCGATTTGCAACGCCGGTTCCGCGATGCGCATGCCATGACCCAGCATATCGTCACAGCGCCATCAACCTGGGAGCTGACGGGTCGGCTTTTCTTCGATCTTCCGACCGATGCAAGTATGATTTAGGTGGGCGCTGCGGGCCCTATTCTGCTTCCGCGATGACCTCATCAGATCCGCGCGACAGCGTTTTCATGACGCCATCGGCTTCATCAGCGGCCTCCGTAGGCGCCTCTTTCTTGCGGGCATACGTCCGACGTTTCGGGGCATCTTCCGCGGCCTCGACCGGCGCCGGCGTGCCCGCATCGGCACCATTCTCACTCGCCTCTTCGCGCGGCTTGCGGCTGCGGCGACGGGGCTTGCGTTCGGGGGCGTCTTCCGCCGCTGCGGCGTCGGCTGTGTCTTCACTCGCCTCTGACTCGACAGCAGCGTCGGCGTCACCGTCGGCCTCCGCTTGTGCGGCGCGTTCAGCTTCGCGCTGGGCGCGTTCTTCAGCCTTGGCCGCCTCGCGCGCTTCGCGCTCCAGACGGGCTTCTTCTTTCTGCTTTTCAAACACCGCAACGATGCGGGCATAGTGTTCCGCGTGCTGGAACAGCGCTTCGGCCTTCACGCGGTCGCCTGAGGTTTGGGCGTCGCGGGCATATTGCAGATACTTGTCGAGAATTTGCTGCGCAGAGCCGCGAATGCGGACATCTGGCCCGTTGCTCTCATAGTGACGGTTTGGGTTTGGATTATTGTTATTATTCCCACCCGACCGGCGACGGCGCTTGCGCTGCATAGCCATAGGCAATTCCTGATCTTCTAAGTCCGGTACTCGGACGGTTTACACGCGAGGGGTTTACTCGTTT
>JBCCZH010000180.1:0-6327 GCA_039188075.1 Pseudomonadota bacterium | reverse complement strand
TGCGCTTTATGTGAAACCCAGCGGTCGATTGCTCTATGCAACCTGTTCTTTCCTGGTCGAAGAGGATGAGGACCGTGTCGATGCTTTCCTGGCTGCGCATTCGGGCTGGGTCCAGGAAGATGCGGTTCAGCATGCGGAGGCGAGCGGTTGGCTGACCGATGAGGGCGTTGCGACTATCAAAATCGGGCAGGGGCCAGCAGGGAGCGTCCGCCTGACCCCACGCAGCGCCGGCACAGATGGCTTTTTCTTCGCCATGTTGCGACGCCAGAGTTAACGCGGTCGAGGCAAATTAACCGCCTGTTTTGGCGTGAAATTCAGCTCAATCTGTCATTCTGGCAGCTTGGGGAGGATTGCGTTCATGTCCGTCAGCACAAAAGATGGTGTCACCACATTAAAACCCACCGCCTGGAAATGGTTCGCTGGCGCGCTCGCCGTGTTCTTTTTCGTGCCAGGCTTTGGCTGGATGGTTTCTGGTGTGTTTGTGCTGATGGCGCTCGGCAATTTGCAGAATCTGAAATTGTCTCCGCAAGGTCTTCGCGTGCGCAATTGGTGGTCGGTCAAAGAGTATGCGTGGACCGATATTGGCGATTTTCGGATCTATAAGGTCCGGTCGGGCCTCGTCACAGCGGCCAATATGGTGTCCTTCACGCAGGCTCAAAAAGAGGGCAGCATGATGGGGAGTGCCGCAAAAATGCTGGTTGGCGGGACTGACACCGTGCCTGCCGTGGGGATGAAGGCCGATAAACTGGTCCAGTTGATGGAAGCCTATAAGCGTGGCTTCATCCCAAGCGACACCGTCGAGGAAGAGGTAGAGCTGCCGCCGACCCTGCCAGTCTTCACGCCACCAACCACCGAAAAAGCTGCGCCAGTCAAACGCGAAAAGGCAAGACCTCTAGCCGTCCCGGCAACACCGCGGGCGCAAAACCGCGCCGCTTCGAAACAACCCAATCTGGGCGGCACACGCAAGACGTCCAGTCCGCTGGTTCAGGAAGGCGGCGGCCTGTTTGGGCGCCGGCGATCGGATTCTCCGTTCAGCTCCTGATTTGCCGCGGTTGAGGCCAGCGCGGGACTCAGCTAAAGGGCCGCATGGCTGATCACAAACATGAACGCGCACTGATTATCGACTTTGGCAGTCAGGTGACGCAGCTCATCGCCCGCCGGCTCCGTGAGAGCGGGGTCTATTGCGAAATTCATCCTTTCAACAAAGTCGATGAAACCTTCCTCGGCGCCTATGACCCGCAAGCGGTCATCCTGTCAGGCGGGCCGGCCAGCGTGACATGGGAGGACAGTCCGCGAGTGCCGGATGCGGTGTTCAATCTTGGCGTGCCGGTCCTCGGCATCTGCTATGGCCAGCAAGTGATGATGGAACAGTTGGGTGGCCGGGTCGAAAGCGGCACCAGCCGTGAATTCGGCCGGGCCTTCATTGAGAAAGTGGGTGATGACCAATTGCTCGACGGACTGTTTGAAAATGGCGCCGAAGAACAAGTCTGGATGAGTCATGGCGACCATGTCGCCGAAATGGCGCCGGGTTTTGAAGTGATTGCCAAATCATCCGGGGCGCCGGTGGCGGCGATCGTTGATCGGTCGCGGAAATTCTATGCCACCCAATTCCATGTCGAAGTCGTCCACACCACGCATGGCGCCAGGATCTTGCGCAATTTCACGCATGGCATTGCCGGTCTGAAAGGCGACTGGACCATGGCCGCGTACCGCGAGGAAGCGATTGCCAAAATCCGTGCGCAGGTCGGCGAGGGACGGGTGATCTGCGGCCTGTCCGGCGGCGTCGACAGTTCCGTCGCTGCAGTGCTGATCCATGAGGCGATCGGCAGCCAATTGACCTGCGTCTATGTCGATCACGGCCTGATGCGGATGAATGAAAGCGAGCAAGTCGTCAGCCTGTTCCGCGAGCATTACAATATCCCGCTGGTTCATGTCGACGCATCAGACCTCTTCCTGGGCGAGCTGGCCGGCGTCAGTGATCCGGAAAAGAAGCGCAAAACGATTGGCAAACTGTTCATCGACGTGTTCGAGGAACAGGCGAAGAGAGTCGGCGGTGCCGACTTCCTGGCTCAGGGCACGCTCTATCCGGACGTGATTGAAAGCGTCAGCGCGATTGGCGGGCCGTCCGTGACGATCAAGAGCCACCATAATGTCGGCGGCCTGCCGGAGCGCATGAATATGCAACTGGTCGAGCCACTGCGCGACCTGTTCAAGGATGAGGTTCGGGCGCTGGGGCGCGAGCTCGGCTTGCCAGAGGCCTTTATCGGCCGCCATCCTTTCCCGGGGCCCGGCCTGGCCATCCGCATCCCTGGCGAGATCACACGCGAGAAAGCCGACACGCTGCGCAAGGCGGATGCGATCTATCTCGAGGAATTGCACAAAGCTGAGCTCTATAATGAAATCTGGCAGGCTTTTGCTGTGCTCCTGCCGGTCAATACGGTCGGCGTGATGGGCGATGAACGGACCTATGAGAATGTCCTGGCGCTCAGGGCGGTCACATCAACAGATGGCATGACCGCGGACTATTTCCCGTTCGAGCATGATTTCCTCGGTCGTGTCGCGACTCGCATCATCAATGAGGTGAAGGGCGTCAATCGGGTGGTCTATGACATCACGTCCAAGCCACCCGGAACGATTGAGTGGGAATAGGACGTGTTTTTGACGCCCGATCATCGGCCATTTTGTGCTCGCCTGGTCGACAGTATCTTTGACAGAACATCACGTGTCGATTGAATGAGGTTTCTTTTCCCTCAGCATTGGGCATAAGCGGATTTATGAGGGTGGACGACAAATATGCGCGCTTTGCGATAGCGGCGCTATTTCTGCTGGGTGGGATCTATGCGTTTTTGGTGCGCGGTGAGTCCTGGCCGTGGACGCTTGAACAAATCAGCCTGGGGCCGCATCACTCGCAAATTGCGCACGCCCGCCTCGAAGCAGCATTCCTGGAAGACGAGTATGATGAGGCCTTGATCCAAGGATTGAGCGAAGACATTATCGCCATGACGCCCTTGTCTCCAGCGCCATATGAGGCGCTCTTGCTTTTGGAAATCGAGCGCGAAGAGGTACGCGATGAGATGGTGGCCACACTCGCTCGCGCCACTCTTGCCCGTGAAGCGCGCAGTCTTTCGGCGCGGCTCTTCATTATAGATCAAGCGACATTTCAAGGTGACTGGGACACGGTATTCGATGAGTTTTCGACCATCTCGCGTCTATGGCCCACCGAAGCGGGCGCATTAATGGAGATGCTTTACGAGTCTCTGGATGACGAGGCGTGGATCCCAGTCTTTCGGACCTATCTCCAGACCGAAACGCCCTGGGTTGAGCGATTTGTTCAGGGCGTTCCCGTTGATCAGATCGGCGTGGAGGTGGCGATTGAGTTGCACCAACCTTTTGAGGACTTACACGCTACGCTTTTGCGGAAACTCAATCAAAGTTTTGGCCTTGAAGCGGTCCACGAAGCCTGGTCGGCCTTGCAACCAGCCGAAGCTGAGAAGGCCAAATTTGGCTTGGTTGCGCCGGACTTCGCGCCTTCGACCGCGCTACAGCCGTTCAATTGGACGATTGATGACAGCTATGCCGAGTACGATCGGAATTCGGGCCTCTACATCACTTATCGTGGCTCAGGTCGGCCGGTATTTGCAGCCCAGTTGATCTTTTTGGAGCCAGGTCAGCATCGCCTCATGTCGCAACTCTCTGAGAAACCGTCCGATCCACCCGGAGATGTGGTTTGGAACATTCGCTGTGTTGAAGATGGTCGAGACCTTGTCGATGTTTCCCTGTTTGACCCGGCCTTTGAATCTGATGCGATCCTATTTGATTTCGAGGTGCCCGAGGATTGCGCCTATCAGAGGCTGGCTCTGCTTGGTTTTCCAGGGCGTTTCACCCGCCGATTTAACGTCAGCATTGGATCGATAGGCATTGAGCAATTGGGAAAGACACCATGAGTGCGCGCCGGAGACGTCGAAGCCGAACACGCCGCAGTTTTATCCCGATGCGCGCGGATCTGGTCGCTTGGGTCGCGGAACTTCGGCCAGCCGATTTCGTTATCCCGGCCTTGATGGTTTTGTTCATTAGTTTTGGGGGCTCGGGATCGCAAGGTTATGGCGCGCATGCGCTATTTTTTCTTCTGTGCGGCGTGATGAGCGCGGTCTGTATCGTCTCTACACCGATATCAGAACTTCCGGTCCGCATGCGGCCGCTCCTGGTGTTCTGGGGCGCGTGCATTGTTATTGCCTGTCTGCAGTTGATTGAATTGCCGCGTGCACTTTGGCAGCTATTGGGGGATCGGGCTCTGTTGAATGAGGGCTGGGCGATCGTACAGCAGGACCCCAATTTCGTTCCCACCTCATTGGCCCCCGACAGGACGATAAGGGCGATGCTATACTTCCTTATTCCGGTGGCATTGATTTTGGCCGCGATGAAAGTGGGCTGGCGCGCAACTACAGCTTACTTGCCTTGGACAATCGCCATCCTGGGTACGGCGAGCGTTTTTTTGGGATTCCTGCAAATCCTGCTTCCCGAGGTCACGCAGCTTTATCCGTTTATCTTTTCGACCCCAAACGCACCCGTTGGCTTGTTTTCCAATATCAATAACCAGGCGAGTTTCGTTTTGATGTGCTTACCATTCACGGCGCTACTGCTTACGCGCTATATGGCAAAACGCCGACGCTCAGATCTCGAAAACGGAGTCATGATCCTGATAGGAATGCTATTGGCCATTCAACTGCTTGGCGTGCTGGCGGCGGGATCCGTCGCGGGATATCTCATTCTCGTTCCGGTCTTGGTATTGTGCATTTTGCTCAGCCGCCGCAAACGACAAGCTGTCGATTTGCGATTGATCCTGGCCGCTGCGTTAGTGCTTGTTCCTGCAATTTTGTTAGTGGCCCATAGCCCGCTTTTGAGCGGCCTTGGCGTGACCTCGGTCACCAATGATGGACCAACCAGTCGATTAGGCATTGCCGAGGTTGCGATCAGAATATTCTGGGATCATCCGATCCTGGGAACTGGGCTCGGGACCTTTGAGCCGGTCTTCAAGATTTACGAAGACCCGGACAGCGTTTCGCTGGGCTACGTCAATCAAGCCCACAATGATTATCTGCAATGGGGAATCGAAACAGGATTGATCGGGTTGATCGTCGTGATGGGATTTTTGATTTGGAGTCTGTCGCAAACGATTCGTGTTTGGCGGATTGAGGGTGATCGCACGGCACGCCTTCGGCGCGCGGCCGCGACCGCGGCCTTGGTACCGATGCT
Source organism: Pseudomonadota bacterium (assembly GCA_039188075.1). GTDB lineage: Bacteria > Pseudomonadota > Alphaproteobacteria > Caulobacterales > Hyphomonadaceae > Henriciella. Next base: position 1,074 of record JBCCZH010000180.1, on the reverse strand, counting down.
TCACAGTTTTGTGGAGTATCCATTGCGCAACCCGGCGATATTGTCTTTGGCATGTCTGGCGGTTGTCTTGCTTGTCCTTCCGGAAAACCGGTCGCAGCGGGCGGCGTCAAAGGAAAAGGAAGACGGCGACGAGAGGGAACCAGATGGGCGACGACTCAATCTGTGACTCACCCCACTCTTGATTAAGTTGAAGGCAATTCGAGTGTTTGCAAAAAGATAATTGCGCGGAATCAAGTCAATAGATCTAAACTCGCTGTGTACTCATCGACACGGTACGGAAATCGTTGCATTTTTAAACTTTGATGGTATGTGGATTGTGAAAGCTTCGATTTGGGGACGCAGAACGCGATGATCAGATATTTTCTTTCAGCCATTCTGGCCATTTCATTGTTCGGCGCCGCCGCCGCGCAGGTGCCCGTTACAACGACGTCGTCTAGCATTGGCCAGGCCATTGCGACGGGGTCAAGCTCCTACAAGTCGAAATACAAGTATAGCTACAAGCACAAGCATTACAAAAAAAAGAAAAAGAAACGCAGAAAAGATGATGCATGCCACTCGTGGAATGATGTGAAATGGGGCTATTACTGGAAAAACAAGAAAAAGTATTGGAAGCACAAAGCGGGCTATTCCAATGACGAAAAATGCGACGATCCGGACGATCCGCACAAAATAACTCGCGATTGAGATTTGGCGAAAGCGCTCCGAGCCAGCACCACAAACGCTCTCACTAAAATTGAGGGCGTTTTTTGTTGAATCAAACTCCCGACGGGATGCTGCAATGGCTTGTCGCGAAATTTAAATTTCTCCAATAAAAACAAATCCCCAACTCTTAATGACACAAATTTAAGGCCCGCGCGAAAGCGATGCGGTTAACCTCTTAGGAGGTTGTTAAGGCTCAGCACCGATTTTCAGTAGAGTTAATTTTTGGGCCGGCTTTGTTAATGGGATTGGGCAAATGAGCAGGAAATCGGTGCGCTGGGGCGCAGACATTGGCTATCAATCAGCCATCAAGACGTTCAAAGGCAATGAGTCGCTGCGCAAGCATGGTCTGAAAGGCAAGCTGGCGGAAGGCGA
>JBCCZH010000179.1:0-6347 GCA_039188075.1 Pseudomonadota bacterium | reverse complement strand
TTTCTCCGGCACCATGGCCTTGACCATGGAGATCCAGACCCGGGCTTCCTTATTGCCCAGCACGTCCATCGCCTTGGCCGCTTTCAGCACCATCATGCGCATGGATTCAATATCGATCCGGGCGCGTGAGACGATTTCAGTGTTGCCGCCCAGCTTGATCAACGGACGACCAAAAGCTTCCCGCGTCATGCCGCGCACGACCATCATGTCGAGCGCTCGCTCCGCCGCGCCAATCGAGCGCATGCAGTGGTGAATACGGCCAGGCCCGAGGCGCAGCTGAGAGATTTCAAAGCCGCGGCCTTCGCCGAGCAGCATATTCTCTTTCGGCACACGGACATTGTCGAACACGATATGCATGTGGCCATGCGGCGCATCATAGTCGCCAAACACTTGCATCCCGTCGAGAATCTTCACGCCGGGCGTATCGGTCGGGACGAGGATTTGCGATTGCTGCTTGTGCGGCTCCGCATCCGGGTTGGTCTTGACCATGGTGATCATGATCTTGCAGCGCGGGTCGCCAGCGCCGGAAATGTAGAATTTCTCGCCATTGATCACCCATTCGTCGCCTTCCAGCACCGCGCGGGTCGAGATGTTCTTGGCATCAGAGGATGGCAGAGCCGGCTCGGTCATCGCAAAGGCAGAACGGATTTTGCCATCGAGCAGAGGCTTCAGCCATTGCTCTTTCTGCTCTGGTGTGCCGACGCGCTCAAGCACTTCCATATTGCCGGTGTCCGGCGCCGAGCAGTTCATCGACTCGGATGCGAGCGAGTTCTTGCCCAGTTCGGCCGCGATATAGGCATAGTCGAGATTCTTCAGGCCTTCGCCGGTCTCGGCATCCGGCAGGAAGAAATTCCACAGGCCTTGCTTCTTGGCTTCTTCCTTGGCCTCTTCCAGCGCTTCGAGCTGACCGGGGGCGTAGGACCAGACATCTTTCTTGTCTTTGCCGAGCTCATGGAATTTGACCGACATGGGATCGACCACGTCGGCGATGAATTTCTTCACGTGATCATAAAGTGGTCGCGCCTCATCAGACATTCTCAAGTCAAACAGGTCATCATTCATTTCGCTGGCACCAGCGTCGGTATAAGCCATCTTGCTCTTCCTTTTTCGGGTCTCGTCTTAATTGTCCCCAGGGTATGACGCGCACGTAAACTTGTAAAACCGTCCCGCCGGGTAAGGTGACCCCAAGTGAGACGAACCGTCACTCCGCAAACATCCTAGGGTGGTTTGTCTTGGCGAAAGACTCAGCCCACGAGAACGCGCATGAGTGCAATCGCGGCCGCCATCATTCTCGCGACCACCCTGGTGACGTCGTTCATTTCCGGAATTTTCGGGATGGCTGGCGGGATCATTTTAATGGCTGTCCTGGTTGCTTTGGTCAGCGTCGCCATGGCCATGATCATTCATGGCGGCATTCAGATGTTCGCCAATGGCTATCGCGCCTTCCTGTTACGAGACTCGATCGATTGGCGAGTCTTCGGCTATTATTGCATCGGCGCGACGGCCGGGATCACGGCGCTTTTCTTTGTCAGCTGGACCCCGGACAAGCGGGCGCTCTATCTCTTGCTCGGGCTGACCCCGATGCTGGTCTGGCTCCCGAAAGAACGTCTGCATCTCGATATCAAACGCCCTGACCATGCCATCGTCGCGGGCTTCGGGGTTCAAGGCCTGAACACGCTGGCGGGCGTTGCTGGCCCAATGCTGGATCTGTTCTTTGTCCGGGCCGAGATGACCCGGCAGCAAATCGTCGCCACCAAATCGGTCACCCAGGCGCTCAGCCATCTGGTCAAGATCGGGTTCTGGAGCGTGCCGATTGTCACCGCCGCGGGCTGGTCTGCCTTGCCGCCCTGGTGGCTGTTCGCGGCGGCCATTCCGCTCTCCATGCTCGGCACAACGCTGGGCAAGCGCGTGCTTGAGCGGATGAATGATGTCAATTTCCGCAAATGGATGAAAGGCCTGGTGACCGCGATCGGGTGCGTTCTGCTGCTCCGGGCAGCGGGGCTATATTAGGCGGGCAGAGAGGCCTTGATATTCGCAAGCGTCGTCTCGCGCAGAAGCAGTTTATTGCCGGTCAGCGATGACCCGCTCAACGGCTTCACCGCCTCGGCATGCGCTTTCGCCGTGGCCAGCAGCGCGCCCGCATCCACGACTTGATCAAGATAGCCGGCCTTGGTCGCGGTCTCCGGGTCGAACAATTCGCCATAGACCATGGACCGGGTCTTGAAATCATCCGCCACGCGCGCCTTGACCAGTTCGGAAGCGAAGATGGGCAGAACCATGTTGATCTGGGTTTCATTGGCGCCAATCTTGAACGCGCCCGCCGTGCCGATCCGGACATCGCAGGACAGCAGAATGAAGCAGCCCATGGCCACGCCATGACCATTACAGGCGGCAATCACCGGCATCGGAAAACTGTACAGGCGATGCGCCAGCTTGCCGCCGCCATCGACCAGGGCTTTGACCTGCTCGCCTGGCAGGCTCATCATCAGTTTCAGATCAAACCCTCCGGAAAACCGGCCTTCACGACCGGTAATGATGGTCACTTTCGCCTCTTTCTCTGCCTGGTCGAGACAGGCATTCAGGGCCTCTAGCATGGGTGGATTGATGGCATTCGCCTTGCCGTCATCCATCGTGATGATGGCGATTTCGTCCGTAATCTCGATTGTGGCTGGGGCCGTCATGGCTGATCCTCCTGCTGGTCTTTTCGCTTCGCTACGGCCTGTCCCGTTAGGGGAGGCAAGGCTCACTCCACGTCATTTACTGCAACTTCCAGCAATTCGCCGGGCGTGCAGTCGAGCGCCTCACAGAGTTTCGCCAACGTATCAAAGCGTACGCCTTTGACCTTGCCGGACTTGAGCAGGGAGAGATTGGCTTCGGTCATGCCGATCTCGGCAGCGAGGTCCTTGGCCCGCCTTTTGCGCCGCGCCAGCATGACATCAAGCGTGACAATGATCTCGGCCGCCATCAGACAAACTCGTCATTCTCGGCTTTCACCGCGACGGCGTCCTGGAAGACCAGGGACAGGCCGTATAGAACGACTCCCATCATCGCGACGGCCAGAGCGAGGTCGCCAAAATCGACCATCAAGCCCCGGAAATTCTGGCTGATCCACTGCAAAAGTGTCGGCGAAATGATCCCGGCCCAGGCCCCGGCCCCGAACAGACCATAGGCGGCGCTTTTCAAAGTCTTCACATTGCGCTCGGTGAACACATCGCCTTGTGAACAGCGTTGAAACAGGAAGGCAAAGTCGGCCACCGCGAAGGCGATCAATATGGTCGGCATGGCCTTGATGATGCCGACCCACCAGGCATTGAACATATCGATCCAGTCCCCCTCGCTCGTATACCACATGGCGCCAACTTCCTCGCCGACAAAGTAAGACACGTTCAGGCCGAGAATACCGACGACGATCCACGCCAAATAGGTGAGGTCCCGGTGCGTCTCTCTTGTTTTTTGAACATCCGATTGGGTCATGGCTCGCTCCTTGGTGACGGATAAGATACTCAATTAATTATTGTATTGCAATAATTATTTTCTGCTTTGAGAGTTTTTTTCACATTTTTATAGAAACTGAGCACACTTCGAATGACGTCGCGCGACGCGAATTTGCATGGGATTGCCTGATCGCATTTGTCGAACAATAGTCAGGCATCGGGAGGCAAGACCATGTATAAAGTCGAACTCACAGAGTCCTATTTTCCAGCCCAGGGCGGCGCTGAGCCGGCGCCGATGACGATTGGCGACATGTTGCGCGCCTCCGTCGCCAAAGCGCCAGACGCGATGGCGCTGAAAGAACTCAATTATGAAGGTGAGATCGGACGGACCTGGACCTATGCGGAAATCCTGAAGGATTCAGAACGTCTGGCGCGGGCGCTGGCCAGCCGCCATGCCGAAGGCGCACGGATCGCCGTTTACGCCAATAATGTTCCGGAATGGGTGCTGCTCGAACTCGCTTGCGGCCTGGCAGGTGTGATCCTGGTCACAGTGAACCCAGCCTATCAAAAGCGCGAACTTAAATATGTGCTCGAACAGTCGCGGTCAGAAGCGATCTATTATGTCGCCGATTTTCGCGGCAATCCGATGCAGGACATTGCCGACTCGGTCTGTGACGAAATCCCGGCCATCAAGCATCGCATTCTCCTGACCGATCATGCAGCTCTGTATGCGGGAGAAGAGGTCGGCGAGGTGCGCAGTCCCAAGCCGGATGACGCCGTGCAAATTCAATATACGTCTGGCACAACCGGTTTCCCGAAAGGCGCCCTGCTCCACCATAATGGCCTGGTCCGCAATGGGGTCGACACGATGCACCGCGCCGGCGTCGAACCCGGCGACGCGTTCGTCCACAATATGCCACTCTTCCACACAACTGGCTGCGCCATCCTGGTCCTGGGCGGCTTTGGCACGGGTGGGACGATGTTGCTGGCGCCGATGTTCGACCCGGCCATGATTGTTCGGGTCATTGAGCGTGAAAAGACCCGGTTCGTCCTCGGCGTACCGACCATGCTGGTCGCGCTGATCCATGAGGTGCGCCAGTCTGGCCGCGATGTCTCCTCGGTGGAACGGATCATGTCGGGCGGATCGATGGTGCCGCCGCAGCTCTGCCGCGACGCACTGGAAACCCTCGGTGCGCCAATCCAGATCGTCTATGGCCAGACCGAAACGTCGCCGGTTCTGACCCAGGCCTGGCATGCCGACACAGAAGAAGATCTGACGCAAACGATTGGCCAACCGGTCGCCTACACGGAAATCTCGATCCGCGACCCGCAATCCAATTCCGTCCTGCCGATTGGCGATCAGGGCGAGATTTGCGCCCGCGCCTATAGCGTTATGCTCGGCTATAATGACAATCCGGAGGCCACGGCGGCGACCATCGACACAGAAGGTTGGCTCCACACCGGTGATCTCGGCACCATGGATGCCCGCGGCTATGTCAAGATTACCGGCCGCGTCAAAGAGATGATCATTCGCGGCGGCGAGAACCTGTTCCCGGCCGAGATAGAGAATGCGATGCTCGAACATGACGCGATTGATGAAGTCGCCGTCGTCGGCGTGCCGGACGAGAAATGGGGCGAACAAGTCGCCTGTTTCATCCGCAGCGAGTCTGATCATGCCTTCTCACCGGATGAGCTAAAGGCCTTTGTCCGCGAACGCCTGTCACCGCAAAAGACGCCGGCCTATTGGGTCCAGGTTTCGGAATGGCCGCTGACGGGGTCCGGGAAAATTCGGAAGTTTAAACTCGCGGAAGAATTTGAAGCCGGGGCGCATACGCCGATGGGCTAGCCCTCTATTGGTTCAGTATGAGGCTATCTCGGATGCCCTGCGATTAGCCGTTTCAAATTGCATGTCGATCTTCGTGCAATCCCGATCCTGCTGCCGCACCAATACTGACATCGCGCAATCGCGTTCGCTGTAAGAGATCAATTCCACCTCAAACGGCCGCCCAAGCTCAACATAATGCAAGAAGCTCATTTCCCCGCCGCGATTGATCAACCGCTCCCCGATCAGCAATTCGGCAAATTGCCGCCCGACCTCGCCCATATGGGTGGAGTTCACATGGTCGCCTGAGCCGCCAATATGAGGATGTGCGGGGCGCAGTCCGTTCTCCTTGGTGATCAGACCCGTCGTTCGGATGCCGTCCTCCCGGCGGAGCGGTGCCAGGAAACGCTCTTTTTGCGTGGCAACGCCGACCGCCGCTGCCGGCGCATAGATGAAATCGCTTGTGTCCGGCTTCTTGAATTTCTCCTTGGTGTCTTCGCGCCAACCTTCAAAATTTCGCGTTCGGAACACCACACCGACCCCGCTAATCCGCACAATTTGCGCGTCAGCCTGGTCGAAGAACCGCATCTGATATCGCTGTTTCTCGCCCTGTTGGAGGGTTTCATACGTGCCCCGAACCGGTCGGCCGACACCAGGCGCTCCACAAGTCCACTCGCAATGAGTCAATGCGCTCCATTTTTCCGGGTCGAATGTGCCAAGTGTTTCGCCGCATTCCACCGAGCCCCAGAAATTGATCGTCTGGACCAGAATCGGGTGAATCGGGTTCAACGCCAGCCAGGGCCAAATCTGGATATCCTGCGAGCAGTCGAACGAAACCCGACCCGGCTCGGAGACCGTGTGATTGTGGGTATAGGCGTCTGGAAACGGCTTCGGCATGGCGTCAAAATCGCAGAACTCAAACGCGGGCGCAACTTGGCCCGTACCGCATTGACCCTGCGACCGCGCGAATGAGTCGCAGGTTGGGCTGATCCGATGTGTTGTCAGTGTCCAAACAAGGTGCTAGGTGCCCGCTCAAGTTTCAGGACTTGGGTGTGACCACACCCTGATTCCTATTGGTTCAGACCCGGGGC
>JBCCZH010000178.1:0-6408 GCA_039188075.1 Pseudomonadota bacterium | reverse complement strand
CTGAAGCGGGCGGAAATCCTGACCGCGGAAGGGGAAAAACAATCCGCCATTCTGCGGGCCGAAGGTGAAAAACAGTCGACCATTCTGGAGGCCGAAGGTCGCCGCGAGGCGGCGTTCCGGGACGCCGAAGCGCGCGAGCGAGAAGGTGAAGCGGAAGCGAAAGCCACGGCCTTTGTCTCCGAGGCGATCGCCAAGGGTGACGTCAATGCGATCAACTACTTCCTAGGTCAGCAATATGTCACGGCCTTTGAAAAGCTCGCGACAGCGGGCGGCAACAAGACCGTCATCATTCCGGCCGAGTTCAGCTCGATCATCGGCACGATTGAGGGCATTCGCGGCCTCACCGACAGCGCACAAGCGGCGAGCGGACCGCGCACCGCCGTACCACCTGCCGGAACACGAGGATAGGAGGTGATCATGGAAAGCATTTTAACCTGGCCGCCGAATGCCTGGCACTGGCTGGCTCTGGCACTGGTTCTGTTCTCGATCGAGATGATGACCGGCACCTGGGACCTGCTCTGGGTCTCGATCGCGGCAGCGCTGACCTCGGCCTTTGCGGCCTTCGCCCCGGCGGGCATTGCCGGCTGGGAAGGTCAGCTGACCTTTTTCGCGATCACGTCCGTGGCGCTGTTCATTGCCGGGCGGACCGTGTTCCGCAAGATGCGCGAGGATGTTGAAGAGCATCCGACCTTGAACAAGCGCATGGCCGGCACGCTCGGCCAGCGCGGCGTCGTCGCGGACGATTTTACAGGCGGCCTTGGCCGGGTGAAACTGGGCGATACGGTGTGGTCCGCGCAAAGCGTCGATGGTGCCAATCTGGCCTCTGGCACACCCGTCATCGTCGAGGCGACGGAAGGCAATATGCTGAAAGTTCGCCTCGCCTAACGCACTGGTTGCAGATTAACCGATTAAGCCGCTCCTTTTGGGGCGGCTTTTTTCTGAGCGTCGCAAAACTCGACCTCTCGCTATCTCAAGTTGAGACATATTCGTTGGAAATCATGGTCCCGGTGTCAAAGGTCTGGAAGGTCGTGGGCGCTATGCCTGACGTCTGAGTCTAGGGGCGTGCCATTTTAATGGAAGGCCTGGACTTATGAGACTTTTGAAAAGGGGACGGCGTTTCGCCCGAAACCGACGCGGCGTAACTGCCATCACGTTCGCCTTGTGCTTGATACCGATCCTGATGATGTCCGGTTTCGCGATCGATTTCGGCTTGCATCTGACCTATAAGAAGAAGGTCCAGCACGCGCTGGACATGGCCGGGCTCGCCGCCGCGCGACACCTGAGCCAGGATGCAGGCGCGGATCTCGACACAATCAAGCGGCTGGCCCGCAGCCATTTTCAGAGTGAGCTCGGGGGTGCCGATTATATCAGTCTGAATCAGGTCGAGGTGACCCGCGCAGGCATGCGGATCAATCTTGAGGTCGATGGCACGATGCCGACCAGTATCATGCATCTGGCGGGAGTCCCAACCATGTCGCTCTTTACAGAATCCGAAGCGGCTTATGGCGTGCCGACCATGGCAGAAGTCGTGCTGGTCCTGGATACGTCTGAATCGATGGGCCAGGCGGACTCACTTGGAAACATCCCGCTGGATGCGCTGCAAACGTCTGCAGAAAATCTCGTCACTACGCTGACCGACCCTGCCTCTGAATTCGATACCAAAGTTGCAATCGTCCCCTTTTCCGCGCGCGTGAATGTCGGAGGAACCAATCGAAATGAGGCCTGGATCAATGTCCCTGATGATTACGATGTGGAGGTAGTAGATGAATGTCGCGTGAGTTTGGAATGGATGCGAGAAAACTGCACGCAATACGGTGAGCGTTGCACCGTCGACGGGCAGCCAGCGCTCTGTACGCGATGGCGTTGTGATCCAAGGAAGTATCAACATGCCCCCCGTGATGATTGTACGACAGAGACTCAGCGATTCAGATGGTTCGGGTGTGTTAATTCGCGCGCATCCACCAATCACCTCAGCGATGCAGCTTATGATGCAGATCCAATTCCTGGATTTCTGGATATTAATGCCAATTCCTGCGCATCCCGGATGATCGGCCTGACTGAGAATCAAACCCAACTGACAACCGCGATCGGAAATTTTGAAGCGCGCGGCCAGACATATATCCCAGCCGGGTTAATCTGGGGTCTGCGAATGCTGACCGACAATGACCCCTTCGCGGCCGAGAAAAGCATCACGCAATTCATCCGTGAAGGGGGTACGAAAACCATTGTCCTGATGTCGGATGGCGCCAACGCCCGGGTTCCCGCCGAGGATACAGGTCTTCTCGAACCTGCAGAGGCGGATATCGATCCCGCCGCTCACGCTCGCGCGAATGCGAACACCGTCGCCATTTGCGATACGATACGAAACGCCAATGTCGAAGTTTACACCGTCGCCTTCAGAGTGTCAGACCCTGACACGACGGCGCTTCTCGAGGGCTGCGCGTCAAGCGCATCGCGCTTCTTTACTGCCGATTCGACGGACCAGCTGGAAGAGGTCTTCGAAACGATTACCAAACAGCTGGGGCGCGATGTATCCATCTCTGGCTAGCTGCCAATTCCCACCGGAGTGAGGCCGGAGCCGGGCGATTTCAAGCCTGCGAGCGCCACCCTTTGTCCGGGGTGGCGCTTTGCCATGCGCTTGCACCGGCTGGGCGCCGCGTTTAGCAATGACGGCCATGACGATACACCGCGTGAGCCTTCCCGACCTGATCCAGCTGCCGCCGCAACCTGATGGAGTGCCTTGGCCAACAGACACTTGGCCTGAAGCGCCGTTGCCGGACAGCGTTGATCGGACAGCTTTCGAGGCTTTGGTGACGCAGGGCTTTTCCGACCCGGAGACGCTTGGCGCGACGCATGCCTTTCTCGCCATTCAGGGCGGGCAGCTGGTCGCTGAACATTATGATGAAGCGCACGGCGCGGACGATACCCATCATTCCTGGTCGATGGCGAAATCGATGACGCATGCCTTGTGCGGATTTGCTTTGGCAGAGGGCGCCGTCGACCTGCACGCGCCGATCCTGGTGCCGGAATGGCTGGGACACGGTGACCCCCGCGCGCAGATCACTCTGGAGCACTTGTTGCGCATGGTGTCCGGCCTGCAATTTGTTGAAGAATATGCTGATGCCGGCATCTCGCACACAATCGAGATGCTGTTCGGGGCCGGCAAGGACGATGTCGCCCACTATGCCGCGGACAAACCGCTGGAGCACGCGCCGGGTACGTTCTGGCTCTATTCGAGTGGCACCACGAACATTATCTGCCGCGCGCTGGCGACGGCGCTCGGGCTCGATCAGGCCGGGTTTGAAATCTATATGCGGACGCGACTGCTCGACCCGATCGGCATGCGCTCGGCCATGCCCAAATTTGATGCCGCCGGAACCTTTCTGGGCTCCAGCTTCTGTTTCTGTACCGCGCGTGACTTTGCCAAATTTGGCTTGCTCTATCTGCGCGATGGGATCTGGGACGGGGAGCGGATCCTGCCGACGGGCTGGGTCGATCATGCCCGCACGCCAACGCCGGCCGTGCCGCCTGAAGAGCCGATGGGCTATGGGGCGCATTGGTGGCTGGACATGGCCGGACCCGGCAGCTTTTCCGCCAATGGCTATAACGGCCAATATATAGTCCTGGTGCCGGAGAAGGATTTGATCCTGGTGCGCCATGGTGTGTCGGAAGACCATAAGGACAATGTCCGGGACTGGCTGGCCGCGGTCGCAGACTGTTTTTGAATGTCGTTTTTCTGACTCTGTCGTTGAAGCGGACAACAGGGATTGATATTAGCTGTATCTTATATTAGTGTAGGCTAATATAAGGAGGCCAGATATGGATTACGGCACCGCGTTTGGCATTGCGTTCGGAGAGACCCAGGAAATCATCTACCAAGGCGAACCGGCCCGATCTGTTTCCGGCACGCGCGTCTATGAGACAGAACTCGCCGACCTGTGGGACGCCCTGACAAACCCAGAACGCATTCCGCGCTGGTTCCTGCCGATTGCGGGAGACCTGCGTCCGGGAGGCCGGTATCAGCTTGAAGGCCATGCGGGTGGCACCATCACAAAATGCGATCCGCCGCGCGTGTTCCACGCGACGTGGGAATATGGCGATGATGTGAGTTGGCTGGAAGTCGACCTCTCCGCGGCGGAGACGGGCACCCAGCTGTCCCTGACACATATCATGCGCAAGGACGAGAAAGGTGAATCGCATTGGCAGACCTACGGGCCCGGCGCGACCGGCGTTGGCTGGGATCTGGCCTTTCTCGCGCTCGACTATGTTCTGTCCAATGCGGGGGCGATCATCGATGCGGCAGAGAATGCGGCCTGGATGGCGAGCGGAGCGGGCAAATTGTTCATTCGCGACTCCGCCCAAAAATGGGGAGAGGCGCATATCAGGGCCGGCGAAGCGCCCGAGATCGCGCTCGAAATGGCCGCGCGCACGGCAAGCTTCTATACAGGTGAATGATGCACGCATTTGATGTTCTGGGGGATCCCGTGCGCCGCCGCATCCTTGAACTGCTTTCGGCGCAAAAGCTCAGCTCCGGTGAGATTGTCCATGTGATCCAAAAGGACTTTTCGATCAGCCAGTCGGCCGTGTCGCAGCATTTGAAAGTCCTGCGTGAGAATGGCTTTGCGCAGGTCAGCATAGATGGCGCGAAACGGATATATGCGCTGGAGACGCAAGGGCTGGAAGATGTCGATGCCTGGTTGTCCGGTTTTCGCCATTTCTGGGTACCGAAATTTGCCGCTCTGGAAACCGAGATCGCGCGTGGGAAACGTCAACAGACCAGGAAGCCGGGCAAAACGTAGATATGACCTTGGTGCAGCCGTTGCGGATGTGAATTCAATTGAGCTTTATCCTCTGCGCCCTATGCTCGGCGAAAAAGGAAGAGGCAAGCATGACCAATCGGTTCGAGCATAAAGTCATCGTGGTAACCGGCGCGAGCGGCGAAATTGGCCAGGCGATCGTGCAAGGCTTTCTTGCCGGCGGCGCGCAAATTGTTGCGGCGGATCGGGATGAGTCGGCGCTTTCGAACATGGTCAAACCGCTTTCTGAAGCGGGTCATTCGATCATCAGTGTCGCAACAGATGTCACCGACGCGGCGCAGGTTCAGCGTTGTATCGAGACGACTCTGGAGACGTTTGGGCGTCTCGATGCCTATATCAACAATGCCGGGGTTGAAGGGGTCGTGGCGCCGATTGAGGACTATCCGGAGGCGGAGTTTGACAACGTCATGGGCGTCAATGTCCGCGGCGTGTTCCTGGGCATGAAATACGCGGTCCCCGCCTTGCGCCAGAGTGGCGGCGGCAGCATCGTGAACCTCGCCTCCGTGGCGGGGTTGTCGGGTGCGGCCGGGACGTCGGCTTACAATGCGTCGAAACACGCCGTCATTGGTCTGACGCGATCCGGGGCGGTTCAATTGGGCGCCGAAAACATTCGGGTCAATGCCGTGTGTCCGTCTCCGGTCACCGGTCGCATGATGGCGTCCTTGGAGGCGGGATCTAACCCGGATGACCCAGCCGGCGTGCGGGAGATGATCGCGCAACGAATCCCCATGCAACGCTATGCCGAGACCGAGGATGTAGCGAACCTCGTGCTCTACCTGAGCTCAGATGATGCGACTTTCCTGAATGGCGGGATCTATACGGTCGATGGTGGCATGACGGCGGTGCTTTGATTCGGGCGATGAAGGTCCGGCAGGCAGGGAGTTTGTTGTTGCTTAGCTCTGCCTGCATGAGGGCAGAAGGAGATGATAGGTAATCAGGCCCTCATCCTGAGCTTGACGAAGCATGCTGGGCCGCGCTTCCCGAAAGCGGTCGCCCGCAAAATTCTAGTTGAGCTCCATCCGTTCAACAATCAACGTGATTTCTTCGCGGACGATATTGCTTGATCTGCTCTCGAACGATCCCGAGACAGACCAATGAGCAGGAAAGCCTGAATAGAGCCTTGGCGGTGTGCAATCGTCGGTTAAGGAAACATCGAGCGTTCTTCGATCATACTTCCCGTCCCGAATGTCCTTCCACCAATCGTTCAACTCTTGTGTTCGGTCGGAGGCTTTGGCGAGCCTGATTTCACCGAAGGAGAGTTGCCCCGGGCGCAGTTGAACTTGCACGCTCTTTTCGTCCTGATGTTCGATAATCTCAGCTTGTTGGTCTAGACCTTCGACCTCGGTGAATGTTCCAACTGATACGCCTTCAATTTCAACTTTGAAGCAGGATTCATCGAAGGCATCGGTTGTCTTTTTTTGATCAGGAGCGGCGCCGGCCGACATCGTCATTATGGCGAGCATCGAAGTCAAAACGATGTACTTCATGTGAGGATTCTCCTTTCGGGGCCTAAGAGCGATGAGTGAAGTATTATCTCATGACGCCGAAACGCACAGCTAGTACGGATGTCCTAGTCGATTGCTCCATTGTG
>JBCCZH010000177.1:0-6415 GCA_039188075.1 Pseudomonadota bacterium | reverse complement strand
GCGCGTGCGGAAAATCCTGAAAGTGCCCTGATCATTCAGGCCCACCCACAGGCCCGCACGGGAACGATCATCGAGGTGCGTGATATCGCTTATGACGCACAAATGGAGCGGGTGAACATCGTCCGTTCCGCAGGTTAGAGGAGGTTATTCATGGCTCGTAAGGTACGAGAAGCGGCCGGCAGCGCCGAAGATGATGTCAACCTCACACCGATGCTGGATGTGGTCTTTATTCTGCTCATTTTCTTCATCGTCACGGCGCAGTTCATTCGTGAGCCCGGCGTCGAGATTGATCGACTGGAAGTGAACAATAAGGAACGACAAAACCCGCTCGGTATCCTGATCGCGATCGATTCGAGCAGCGAGATCTATATGAATAAGCAAGTGGTTCCACTGTCGGAAGTCGGTTTCCGTATCCGTGAACTGCGCGAAGACAATCCCAAGGGACGTCTGGTGGTTCAGGCAGATTCAGAGGCTCAGGCTGGGGTGCTTATCGATCTCATGGAGGTCGTGAACGAAGTCGACGGCTTGGGGCGCGTGCCGCTTTCAGTCGTCAATAATTAGGAGAAGCCCATGTTTGCAAATCCTTTAACCCGTATGGCGATCGGAATTCCGCTGGCCGTCATCATGACACTGGCGCTGTTCCATCTCATGCGCTTCTTTATCTCTGCCGATTTTGAAGAGCCGGAGAATCTTCGCGAGTACAATCTCGAAAGCATTACACCTGAGGCTCAGGAAGAAGATGTGACGCGTCGGGCGCGCAGCAAACCGCGCAAGCTGAACAATGCAGACAAGCCGCCGCCGCCGCCAAAACTGACGGCAAGCAAGAATGACATTGATCTGCCGACGCCAAACATCCAGGGCGCACCGCCCAGCGAATTGCCGCCAACCCGGTTGAACTCGCTGGCGATTGACCCGGTGGCGATTTCAGATCGTGATGCGCAGCCGATCCGTCCACCCGTTCCGACCTATCCGTCTCGGGCGGCCGAGCGGGGCATTGAAGGATCTTGCGACGTACGCTTCGATGTGGATACGCGCGGCAAGCCTTACAATGTAGAGGCAGATTGTTCAGACCGTGTGTTCAAGCGCGAAGCGGAACGGGCCGTGAGCCGTGTGGAATTTGCGCCAAAGATCATTCGGGGCCAGGCTGCTGAGCGCCGAAATGTGGTCTATCCGCTCGAGTTCACCTTGGCGGACTAGAGCTAGAAATATCTGATTGAGGGCAGGGGGCCAGAAATGGTCCCCTCTCTTTTTGCCTTGACAATGTAACAAGATTACGTAATGTAACATCATTACACAGGGAGGCTAAGATGTACGAAGCAGAACAGACCCGGGCAGAAGCCGAATCCGCGATTACGCGCGTTAAACGTTTTCTCGCCGTCGCAATGCCGGCAGGCGCCGTCACGTTCGGCCTGTTTACGGCGATGCAGAACCTGGTCGCGGCCGAGTCTCCGGAAGCGGAAGCGCTGCCAGAATATGAGCTTGTGGAATTCAAGCCGATCGAAATCAAGGATCCGAAAAAACCGGATCGGGAGCCGGTCACCAGACAAGATCCCGTATCGCCACCGCCAAGCCCTCCAGATCTCGTCAAGACGGTTGAAAATCCGAAACTTCCGTCCGCGTCCTATGGTGGGGCCGCCCCAACGGAATATGGCGAACCAGAACTCGGTCCAATCGTGCCGAAGCGGGCGACGACGATCATTGATCGCGGCATGCTGCCCATCACGCCGCCCGTGCCGCAATATCCGCGTAAAGCGGCTATGGATGGCATAGAAGGGAATTGCGACGTCCATTTGAGTGTCTCACCCCAAGGAGAACCCTTCCATGTGCAGGCAGACTGCAGCGACCGTGTGTTTGAAAAAGCCGCCGAAAAATCGGTCAGAAAGGTCAAGTTTGCGCCGCAAATTCGTGATGGACTGCCGGTCACTGTGACAGGTGTGGTTTACCCCCTTGAGTTCCGGCTGAAACAATAGGAGTGTGGTGAGATAAAGAGTCTGGGAAAAATGCTTCAACTTATCGTTTGAAGCGCTTGAAATCGGAGCAAACTTCCGGTTCAAAGGAAATGGAACGCCAACTGTGGCGGAGAGGAGTGAAACAATATGATGAAGCACATCATGAAAGGCGTCGCATCGATTGCTATTATGGCTTCGATTGGTGTTGGATCAGCTGCCGCGCAGGCGTGCGAAGAAACACAGTTCAGTTCGACCAATGCGGAAAACTATCTGAAAGCTGAAACCGAGCTGATCGTGAACGATAATCCGCAGGCTGCCTTGGTCGCGCTGCAGGCGTTGAAGGCCCAGGAATTGAATTGTTATGAAGAGGGCGCCGCCCTGCGTCTGGGCGCGGCGATCAAGATCCAGACCGATGACCTGGACGGTGCGGTTGCGGATCTCCTGACCGCGATTGATCGTGGCTACATCCCAGAATCCGAGCTCAAGACCACCTATTACAATATCTCTCAGATCTATCTGTCTGGCGACAACAAAACCAGAGCGCTGGAATATTTCAATCTGTGGATGGAGAAGGGCGGTGTCCCGGACCGGAACCAGAGTTGGACCCTTGCTGTCCTGTATCAGCAAATGGACCGGTTCCCGGAGTCTTTGACATGGGCTGAACGCGTGCTCGAAGCAGATGGTCCCGGCGCCGATCGGTCGGTCTATGACTTCCTCATCTTCCTGTACGACAAGACAGGCAACAAAGCCAAGAAAGCTGAGTTGCTAGAATTGCTGCTTGAGCGTGACCCATCAGATGTCCGCCTTTGGCAAGCCATTGCTGGCGAATATTTCCAGGCTGGCGAAGACCGAAAAGCGTTTGAGGTCCAGAAAGCTATGTATCTTGCAGGTCTGCTCCAGACCGAAGACGAGTTGATGCGGATCGTGAATTTCTACAATACGTTCGACGTCCCATATGCTTCCGCCAAGATCCTTGAAAAGGAAATGAATGCGGGTCGAATTTCCCGCTCGTATCAACGGCTGGAACTGTTGGCTAACCTGTACCAGGTGGCGCGCGAATTTGACCGTGCCATTCCGGTGATCGAGCAGGCCGCACAAATGGCGCCAGACGGCAAGATGTATGAGCGTCTCGGCCGTTCCTATAGTGAGCTTCAGAACTGGGCCGAAGCGGAAGAAGCCCTGATCAAGGCGATCGACAAAGGCGGTCTGGCAAATGCGGGCCTGGCCTGGGTTCTGGTTGGACAGTCTCGCTATGAGCGTGAAGATCGTTCTGGCGCCCGTCAGGCCTTCCGCAATGCCAACAATCGCGGTGGACGCGGCTGGCTCGACTTCATGACCGCAGAAGACAATACGGCGATCGCCCTGGCGCGCTTTGAAATCTTCAACGAGGTTAGCGACTACAAGAAGGAAAAAGAGCGCTGCAAGGATATGGCTGTTATCGGCGATGTGTCAGAGAATTGCGACACCGTGGACGCGCGCCTGGCCGAAGCAGAAGAGCGTCTAGCGGAGTTTGACCGCAATACCTGATCCAATTTCAAAATTCTGATTGCAGCCCCGGACTTTCACGTCCGGGGCTTGTTGTTTGTTAGAAAGCGTGAAACCAAGACCGATATGGTAGACCTCAGTCAGAAAAACGCCCAGGACGAAGCCATTTGCGAACGCGTATCTGACCTGCAAGACAAGATGCAGGGCCGCACCTTCGATTGGGCCGAAACCAATACGGGCAGCTGGAATCGCGATGGCTTGCTGTCGCTGGCCCCGCGCCTGGGCGACGCGTTTAGCGCGCTCGAAGCCGAGATCGAGCTGATCGCCACCGATCCAATTGAAAAAGTCGCGAATAATGGACAGGTCGAAGCCTTCGAAACCGGTCCCGTGATCCGTATTTCGTCACGTCCGGATGCCGATATGCAAGTGATCATGAGCGGGCATTACGACACCGTTTTCCCGCCTGAGACCTTTACCGACATCAAGGATATTGGCGATGACAAGTTTAACGGCCCCGGACTTGCGGACATGAAAGGCGGTTTGTCGGTCATGCTCGGCGCCTTGCAGGCCTTTGAAGCGGGACCGCTCAAAGACAAACTGGGCTATCAGATCATCATTACGCCAGATGAAGAGACCGGGAATTTTGCCAGCGCACCCTATCTGACCCAGGCGGCGCAGTCAGGCGCCATGATCGGCATGACCTATGAGCCCTGTATGGACACTGGCGCCATGTCCGGCGGGCGCAAAGGATCAGCTGTATTCGATGTCGTCCTGCACGGCCGCTCAGCTCATGCCGGACGCGCCAAGGAAGATGGCAGAAGCGCCCTCGAGGCGGCCGCCGCAATGGTCATCCAGCTGGAACAGCTTAACGGCCAGTATGAGGGCGTGTCCTTCAATGTCGGCGCGATTGATGGCGGCAGCGCTGTGAACATCGTTCCGGATCTCGCCATTGTCCGGTTTGGCGCGCGGGCGCCCGATAAAGACGCGGCTATATGGGCCACCCAACAAGTCGAGCAGCTCGTCGCGGAAGCGATTGCTCGGGACGGTATTTCCGGTCACATGCATGGCGGGTTCTATCGCCCGCCAAAACCGCGCAATACAGCCCAGCAGCATCTGTTCGACGCCGTTGCGCAAACCGGCCGGGCGATTGGTCTGGAGCTGGAATTTGTCGATACAGGCGGTGTCTGCGAAGGCAATAATATCTTCGCGGCGGGTGTACCGAATGTCGACACGCTTGGCGTCATGGGTGGACGAATCCATTCGGATGAAGAGTATGTGGTGATGTCCAGCTTCGTCGAACGCGCACAGCTTTCGGCACTGCTGTTGAACAGAATTGCGGATGGGCGCCTCGATGCGCCAAAGATCAAGGCGTTGATGGGATGAAGTCGCCCTATGTAATGAGACCTGCGGAGCTGTCAGACGTTGACTCGCTCCGATCGATGGCCGTGGAATCAGGTGCGGGCTTCACGTCGCTGCCCGTGGATGAAGAGATCCTACGCAAGCGATTGCTGAAATCAGTGGATTCCTTTGCCGGTCGCTTAGAGCAGCCTGAGTATGGTAAGTATCTGATGATGCTTGAAAATACCGATACGGGCGAGATTGGCGGCTGCAGCGCCGTGAAGGCCGGCATCGGGGTGAAATCACCCTTTTTCAATTATCGAATTATCACGCTGGCCCAGGCGAGTCAGGAAGCGGATCGCCGGTTTGATATGGATGCGCTGATCCTGACCAATGAATTTGTCGGCTGTACGGAAGTCGGCACCTTATTCCTGCGTCCGGAGCATCGCGGCGCCGGGGTCGGGCGTTTGCTGGCTCAGTCGCGCTATCTGCTTATGTCGACCAAACCCGACTGGTTCGGTGAGAAAGTCATCGCTGAATTGCGCGGTGTCGTTTCGCATGATGGCGAGACGCCGTTCTGGGAATGCCTTGGACGTCACTTTTTCAAAATGTCCTTCACCGATGCAGACTATCTGTCCGCGACGACCGACAATCAGTTCATTCTCGATCTGATGCCGAAGTACCCGGTCTATGTGGATCTGCTGCCGAACGAAGCGCGCGAGGTGATTGGCAGGGTGCATGTTGAAGGCGTCCCGGCTTTCAAGCTGCTCGAATGGGAAGGGTTTGAGTTCGAGAAAGTCGTCGATATTTTCGATGGCGGTCCGATTATGCAGGTCAACCGGCAGAACCTGCGAACCGTGCGCGAAAGCAAGGTGATGGAGCTCGATGTCGGGGCGGCCACCGGCTCGACCGGCATTGCCTCGCGAACAGATCTCGAAAATTATCGCGCTTGTCTGATCGAAGGCGCGGAAATGGGCGACAAACGTTTCATCACGACGCAAGAGACGCTCGACAAGTTGAAGCTCAAGCGCGGTGACAAAGCGCGCATCTGGCTCAGGAGTTAGCATGACCAAGAGTGCGTACATTAATGGCCGCTGGTCGGACGGTAAGGATGACTGGTTCGAGAAAACCAATCCGGCTACAGGCGAAACCAGCTGGGATGGCCAGGCGAGCGACCCGGATCAAGTAACCGAAGCCATTGCCGCAGCCCGCAAGGCGCAAACGGATTGGGCGCGTCGGCCGCAGCATGACCGGACCACCATTCTTGAGGCCTATGCCGAAGAGATCGCCAAGCGCGGCGATAAAGTCGCCGAAGCGATTAGTCGCGATATGGGCAAAGTTGCCTGGGACGCCAAAGGTGAAGCCGGTGCCATGTCAGCAAAGGTCGGCATTTCGATCAAGGCGCAAGTGGAGCGCGCTGGCACCGCTTTTTCTGAGGCGGCTTTTGGCTCCATGCATCTGACCCACCGACCGCATGGCGTTATGGCCGTGTTTGGGCCGTTCAACTTTCCTGGCCATTTGCCGAATGGCCATATCGTTCCAGCGCTGCTGGCGGGCAATGCCTGCGTTCTGAAGCCATCCGAGCTGGCGCCGTCCGTGGCGCATATCATGGTCGACGCGTTTGAAGCTGCGGGACTTCCTGC
>JBCCZH010000176.1:0-6440 GCA_039188075.1 Pseudomonadota bacterium | reverse complement strand
GTTCCCTGAAGGCGATGCGAACGAACTCATCTCCCAGGCGGGCTGGTTGTCGCGCAATGCCGGGGCGAGCCATGTTGTGATGTCAAAAATGACCGATTTTGTCCGCAAGACGCCTGGCATGACCGGCAAGGAACTGGTCGATCTGGACGGCATGCTGGTCGTGGTTTCCGAAGCCGAAGGCGATCCGACAGAAAGTCAGCTCGATCTGTTGACCATTTATCGCGAAAAGACCGGACTGCGGGTTTAGCTTTGCCGCTGCTCGGAACGCGCTAACTCCTGCACAAACAGGAGTGGACAATGCGTGTGGCAATCATCGGAGCATCAGGCGGAATCGGCCGCGCGATGGTGGAACAGCTCGCAAAGCGTGATGAGATTGACCGGATCTACGCGCTCTCTCGCTCCGGGGCCGTATTTGACTCTGAAAAGGTCCAGACGATGAGTCTCGATCTCGGCCGTGAAGACAGCATCCTCGCGGCGGCGACCGAAATATCAGAGACCGGTGCGCTGGATCAGGTCATCCTGACCACCGGAATACTGTCAGAGGGGGACGCGATAAAGCCCGAAAAGTCCCTGCGCCAACAGGACCGAGACGCGTTCAAGACCGTCTTTGCGGTCAATACAATCGGCCCGGCGCTCGTCGCCAAATACTTTATTCCAATCATGCCGCGTAAGAGTCGCGCCGTATTCGCGGCGCTGTCCGCACGGGTTGGCTCCATTTCAGACAATCGCATTGGCGGCTGGCATGCCTATCGCGCCTCAAAGGCCGCCCTGAACATGCTGATCCGCAATTATGCGATCGAGCAGGGCCGCCGCAATGATCAGTTCATTGCGGTCAGCCTGCACCCGGGCACAGTTGATACGGCCCTGTCCAAACCGTTCCAGTCTGGTGTGCCGGAGAAACAGCTCTTCTCACCGGATCAGTCCGCGGCCTATTTGCTTTCCGTCATCGACGCCCTGTCCCCGGACCAGTCCGGCAAGGCGTTCGACTGGGCCGGCCAGGAAATTCCGGCTTAGGCGCCGCCGAGATTGGCGAGCACTTCTGATGCATTATAGGCATCCGGATTGTCCGGCTTGGCACCCGGTGCTGTGACGATTTCCATGACATGCTCCACCGGTCCCGAAGACCCGCCCAAAGGCAAGGATAGACCGACCCCGACTCCGACGCTGGATCGTCCTGCATTGCCAGTCGCCCCGCCGACAGAGACCGATGTGCCGCTGCCGCCGGCCAATTCCCCGGTGTCGCTATAGGCGGTCACAATCTGAAACCAGTCATGTCCCTGGTCGAGGGTGATTTCCGCGGCACGACGCAAGGCGCGGCTGCGCGCCAATTCCATTGTATTGTCCTTATAGGTGATCCGGAATCGATTATTCTCGATCGGAAGCACGGAGTAACCCTTGGCGCCATCATTCGCGGCCGGGCCATAAGGCACGCTGGTTGCGCAAGCGCCGAGCGCCAGAAAAACAGAAGCTACTAGCCAGGATTTCATCATCCTCTCCCTTTGTAATTCGCGGTCATTATCCCGCGTCTTGATGAACCTGAACACAACACAACTCAGGATGAACAGCCCCTAACACATTACAACAATTTCATTCAGATTGCGTCCTGTAATGATGATTGCAGGACGGGGGGCAGACACAGTGGTCGCAGTCACTGAAATCTGCAGGCGTCCGACCGCGGAAGCTGATGCGCATGTCCGTAGGCGCGCGCAGCCCCCCGCGAAGGTGCCGCCTCCGGGTGGTACGCGGACGGGCGGCGTTTTAAAGGGGAGCGTCGCCCGTTCAACCCTTCTTTTAATTTTCTGAATCGGGATCCAGGTGACGGCGACCGAAATCCGCTTCGGCCGTATCCAGACCAGCATCGATAATCGCTTCGCGAATGCCGCGGGCCCGGGTGAATTCCCGCATCAGCATATCGCCATCACCCCAGCGAATGGCCCGCTGCAAGGCCGCAAGGTCCTCACTGAATCGGCCCAGCGTCTCGAGCACGGCGTCCTTATTGGTCAGGAACACATCGCGCCACATGGTCGGGTCTGAGGCGGCAATCCGGGTAAAGTCGCGAAAACCACCGGCTGAATATTTCACCACTTCGCCTTGTTCCACGCTTTCCATGTCATAGGCGGTCGAGACGATATTATAGGCGATCAGGTGCGGCAGGTGTGAGGTAATGGCGAGGACGCGGTCATGCCGCGCCGGATCCATCGTCTCGACCCGCGCACCAAGTCCTTTCCAGAACGCGGTCAAACGCGCGACGGCGTCGTCATATCCGGCGCCCTGATCAGGCAAGGGCGTCAGGATATGCCAGGCCTCATGAAACAGGCTGGCAAAGCCCGCTTCGGGTCCGGACTTCTCGGTGCCGGCGATGGGATGACCGGGAATGAGGTGAATGCCGTCTGGACAGTGCGCCGCCATATCATCCGCGGCCTTCGCCTTGACCGACCCGACATCGGTCAGGATGGCACCAGGCTTCATTACGCCCGACAGGGTCTGTGTGACCTCCGCCAGCACGCCGACCGGCGTGCAGAGAATGACGCAATCGGCCTCCGCCACCGCTTGCTCGGCCGTGTCGCAGACGGCGCCATGGATCACGCGGGGCGCACGTTTGCGGACGTCTTCGGAGACATCCCAGAGCGCCACCTGCTCTGCCCCGCCATAAGCATGCGCGGCATGCGCAATGGACGAGCCAAGCAAGCCGATACCGACAATGGCGATCTTATCGAAAACGACGTCGCTCATCAGCTTTTCGAAAAGGCCTCGATCGCGGCGATCAGGTCATCATTCTGTTCCACGGTTCCAATCGAGGCGCGCAGACAGGTTGGCAAGCCATAGACATTCACATCGCGAATGACGATGCCACGGCCCCGCAGGAAGGCATCTGCCTCGGCGCTGGTGCGGCCTTTGTCTTCCGGAAACTCGATCAGCACAAAGTTGCCAACGCTTGGAAACGTCTTGAACCCGGCTTTCTCGACCGCGGTTTTGACGCGCAGCAATTCCGTATCATTGTGATCTGCTGATTTGGCCTGAAACGCATCATCATTGATGGCGGCAATGCCGGCGGCCTGGGATACGGCGCTGACATTAAACGGACCGCGCGTCCGGTGGAGGGCGTCGATGACGCTTTCAGGTCCATAGGCCCAGCCCAGGCGCAAGGCGGCTAGGCCGTGAATCTTGGAAAAGGTGCGCGTGACCAGAACGTTCGCCATTTCGCCGGCCAGTTCCATGCCGGCACTATAATCATTCTTGCGGACATATTCGGCATAGGCACCGTCCAGGACCAGGAGAACGTTCTCTGGCAGATTGGCATGCAGGCGTTTGACCTCGGAATATGGAATATAGCTGCCCGTCGGATTGTTCGGATTGGCCAGGAACACGATCTTCGTATTCGCGTCGACTTGTTCCAGCATCGCGTCGACATCCGTGGTCAGGTCGGTCTCGGGCGCGCTGCGCGTTTCGGCGCCGGCTTGCTGCGCGATCAGGCGATAGACCAGAAACCCGTGCTGGCTCTGGACGATATTATCGCCCGGTCGCAAATAGGCGCGGCCCAGCAATTGGAAGATCTCGTCTGATCCGGCGCCGCAGACAATGCGGTCGGGCTCAATGCCATATTTCGCGCCAATCGCCTCTCGAAGTGCGCTCGCCGAGCCGTCCGGATAGAGTTCCATATGCTGAGCGGCTTCGACGACGGCAGCCTGGGCGGCCGGGCTGCAGCCGAGCGGGTTTTCATTCGACGACAATTTATGGGCGCCGACCAGTTTCTGACCGCCTTTATAAGGGGTGATTTCAAGAATGTTCGGCAGCGCTTTTGGGCCGGTCATGACCATCTCCTTGATTGAGCTAGGTGACCTGCCGGGAACAGGCGCGAAAATCAAGTCTTTGACAGGGATTGAAATTCATTTGCGAGGGCAGAAGCGCTCGAAAACGCCGCTTCCACCTTGCTGCCAAGGCACCAATCACCACAAGCAGCCAGCCGCTGTGCTGGATCAAACAGGAAGGGCACGCCCGCCGGACCCGGCGTTGAGGCATAGCGCCAGCGATGCAAGACCTGGTGTGAGGCGGTCGACAAGTCCTGTCCTGTCAGCTCGGACGCCGCATGCAACATGGTCTGCTGAACCTCATCCAGCGGACCCTCAATATGCGCATCCGCCCAGTCATTGGCGGACTGAATGAGCAAGCTATAAGCCTCAGGGCGGCCAGGCTTTCCGGAATTCACAGCGATCCAGCCAATGGGTGCAGCCCCAGATTTCAAGGCCTGCCAAGACAGGTCCAGAGGAGTCTCGAACCCGAGCATCAGCGCGAAACACCCACTCATGCGCACCTTGGCGAGGTCGGACTGACCCGAAAATTCGGCTGGCATCAGCGCCGCGGTTTGCTCCGCAGGGGCGGTCGAGACGATCCAGTCAAATGGACCAAGACGGTCATCGGTCCGGGTTTCAATCCACCAGCCATCTGATCCTCGCGCGAAGCCGCTGGCGTGGATCTGCGTCCGCACGTCTACCGCAGACGCCAGCGACTTACAGATTGTATTCATGCCCGGTTGTGCGACATATTTCGGCTTGTCAGAGACTCTCGCCTCGGCGTGCAGCGAGATCTCTTCCGGCCAACGGCTCACAAGGCCCTTCGCTTCGAGTTCTCTCAAGAAGCCGTGGAAGCGATCCGACTCTGCGGTAAAATACTGCGCGCCGTGATCGAACGCATAAGGGTCTGCGCGCCGCGTCGACATACGCCCGCCGGGTCCGCGGGCTTTTTCGAACACGGTAATTTCATGATGCGCCGCCAGACGATGGGCGAGGGTCAAGCCGGCAAGGCCGGCGCCGATAATGGCGATTTTCATGATCAGCCTCCAGCACGTTCGCCCGTGACATAAACCGCCACAGCGCCCTGCCTAGAGCCGATCATGAATTAGATCTGTGACGCGACAGGTTTGGCCTTAGCTGCCAATCGCCTGCTCGTTACGCTCACCTGTGCGGATGCGAACGATGGTCTCCAGGTCGACAACGAAGACCTTGCCATCGCCGATCGTGCCGGTATTCGCGGCGGATGTGATTGCCTCGACAACGCGGTCGGCTTCCGACGCGCCGCAAGCCACTTCGACTTTCACCTTGGGCAAAAGGCGAACTTCATATTCCGCGCCGCGATAGACTTCTGTCTTGCCTTGCTGGCGCCCGTAACCGCGTACTTCAGAGACGGTGAGCCCTGAAACGTCGGCTTCCCCGAGCGCGTCAATCACCGCGTCGAGACGACTAGGTTTGAAGATCGCTGTAACTAATTTCATTTGGCCCGCCTCCAATTGCAGTCTTACCTTTATCCGTATCGGCTTGGTTTGTAACGTCAATTGTCGCTTTTTTTAGCGGTTCAGCCCGGTCTCGCCCTGCCAGTTTTCTAGGCATTACCGGTTTTGGGCTGCCTGCCTTTACAGCTTTCGTGACCGGTGCCGCGGCGCTGCCACTGGGTTTCGAATAGAGGCGTTTGACCGCTTCCACCAGAACCACGCCGCCTAATCCGGGCAAGGCGACCTCACCCGCACGCTCCCAGGAATTGGCGGCGCCGGTAATGATTCGCCAGTCCAGCGGCGGCAAATGGACCGCCGTGGTCGAGGCCGTGACCTGAAACAGGCTGTCATTCAGGAACCGAACCATTTGCCGACGCGTCCAGGGCCGACCATGCCCGAACGGCTTGCTGTCGACCAGCGACCACATGCTGCGCCGATTGGTGACCGCCACAACGATTCGACCTTCGGGGGCCAGAACGCGCCAGGCTTCGCGCAGCAACTGTCTTGGACTGTCAGCCTCTTCCAGCGCGTGGAGCAGGAAGACCCGATCGAACAGCCCTTCCGGGAATGGCAGTTTCTGTTCCGGCGCCAGGCACAGCGTCTGACCGCGGGACGACGCCAGGCGAACTTCGCCAATCTCTTCCGGAACAACGCCGATACAGCTTGCGGCCTTGTCCTGCCAAAGCGGCAAAAGCGGGCTCGGATAGCCGATTCCCAGTACGCGTTGACCGTCACAATCATCCCAGAGGGAGGTCATCCGCTCGGACATAAGTCGCTTCGCCGCTTGCCCGAGACGGGACTGATAAAAGGCATCAAGGGTTGCCGCCGGCTGACGCATATGGCTCTAATCTTTCACGTTCATTGTCACCCAAAGAGATGGGATCATGCTGACCATACATCAATTCCCCTGCCTGAATGATAATTATGGCTATTTAGCCCACGATCCGGTGTCTGGCCAAACCGCCGCGATCGATACGCCGGATGCTGACAAATATCTGGCGGAAGCGGCGGCGCAGGGCTGGACGATTACGGCGATCTGGAACACCCATTGGCATCCCGACCATGCTGGCGGCAATCTGAAGATCAAAGAGGCGACGAGCTGTACGATTATTGGCCCGAAAGGCGAAGCGGAGAAGATTCCCGGCATCGACCAGGCCGTTGGCGGCGGCGACAC
>JBCCZH010000175.1:0-6449 GCA_039188075.1 Pseudomonadota bacterium | reverse complement strand
GATCGGCGCCGCGCCGGTGCCGCCGCCGCGGCCATCGAGAATGATATAATCGACGCCGACCAGCAGCGCGGCATCTATGTCTTTCTCGATATGCTGGGCTGAGAGCTTATAGCCAATCGGAATACCGCCCGTGCGATCGCGGACTTCGTCGGCAAAATCCTTGACTTGCAGGCAATCGGTCCAGTCCGGGAAGCGGGGCGGCGAAATGGCGGCCTCGCCTTCCTTCAGGCCGCGCACTTCGGCAATCTTGCCTTTGACCTTATTGCCCGGCAGGTGGCCGCCCGTGCCCGTCTTGGCGCCCTGGCCGCCTTTGAAATGAAAGGCCTGGACCTTGTCGAGCTTGTCCCAGGAAAACCCGAACCGGCCAGAGGCGAGCTCATAGAAATAGCGCGAGCAGGCTTCTTGCTCTTCCGGCAACATGCCGCCTTCGCCGGAACAGATCCCTGTGCCGGCCAGCTCCGCCCCGCGGGCGAGGGAGACTTTGGCTGGTTCCGACAGCGCACCGAAACTCATGTCCGAAACGAAGAGGGGGATATCCAGCTCGAGGGGTTTTTGCGCATTGGGTCCGATCACGACTTTCGTGTCGACCGGTTCGTCATCAAGCAGCGGCATCTTGTGCAGCTGCGCCGTGATCATCTGAATGTCGTCCCATTTGGGCAAGTCATCGCGCGGCACGCCCATGGAGTCGGTGATGCCATGGTGACCCACCTTGCTAAGGCCATCGCGGGCATATTGCTGGATCAGACTATTGGTCGGCTCCGGATGCGGCGCGTGGCTCGGATCCTGATACAGGCCGAGATAGTCATCGCGTTGATAAGGCTGCGGATTGGCATGGCCCCAGGCATTGATCTCGTCGGCATCAACCAGCACATCGCCATTTTCAATCCAGGCCTGGAATTTCGGCAGGGCTTCGGAATTCTCATATTCAGAGACACCGCTATCGAGCCGATAATCCCAATTGTGGACGCCGCAAATCAGATTGTCATTGGCATCGACATGGCCGTCCGACATCAGCGCGCCGCGGTGCAGGCAGCGTCCGTAAAAGACAGAAACCGTGTCATCGAACCGCACCACGACCAGGTCGACTTCGCCGACAATCGCATATTCGGGCTGGCGGTCAGACAGATCATCCCATTTGGCAATGGTGATTTTGTTCATTTGAGTCTCCCCTCAATTTTGTTTGTCTGGCCTCTATCGAGTGAGCCCATGACACACCAATCACGACCGCCCAAAAAATTGTGATCGACGTTTCATATGCCTAGCATAGATAATTCCGATAAGTCGGCCAAAAACAAGCGAGGGGAATAAAAATGTCTGAAAACACAACCACGTTGATCTGGCACAAGGTCGCAGAACCAAACGAAGTTGCCGACGGTCGGGTGAAATCTGCGACGGCGGGCACGCAATCGGTCGCCCTGGTTCACTTCAAGGGCCAGTATGCGGCCATGGACAATAAGTGTCCGCATCAGGGCGGGCCCCTGGGCGAAGGCTCGATTGAAGACGGCATAGATGGCCAATGCTGGCTACGCTGCCCCTGGCATGGCTGGGACTTTGATCCGCTGACCGGCAAACCGCCGGGCGGACATGAAGATACTGGCCAGGAGATGTTCGATGTCGATCTTCGCGATGATGGCGTCTATGTCGGCGTTCCAGCGCTGCCCCCGCGCCAGCGCACGATTGCCGACGTCATGGCCGAGACCATGACCAATTGGGGCGTGACCAGCGTGTTTGGCATGGTTGGCCATTCCAACCTGGGGCTGGCGGATGCTCTGCGTGTGCAGGAAGCGGAAGGTAAACTCAATTATTACGGCATTCGACATGAAGGTGCCGCCGCTTTTGCCTGTTCCGGCTATGGCAAACTGACCGGACATCCAGCCGCGGCCCTGACCATTGCCGGGCCGGGCGCGACCAATCTCCTGACGGGCCTCTGGGACGCGAAAGTGGACGGCGCCCCTGCGCTGGCGCTCACTGGGCAGGTCCAGGACCAGGTGGTCGGCGTGCACGCCTTCCAGGACATTGACCTGGAAGCCGCCTTCGAAGCCGTCGCGGAATTTTCAGAGACGGTCCATCTGACCTCGGATCACGCTTTGCTGATGACGCAAGCGATCAAAACCTCGATCCTGCAGCGCGGGGTCGGGCATCTGGTCTTCCCGGACAATGTTCAGCCCAAGCCTGCCGCCGAAGGCGCGAAAGCCTATGGCCCCGCTGGACGGATGGCGGACCTGGCGGTGGCGCCGCCCCCGTCCGCGGTCGACCAGGCCATGGCGCTGTTGAAAAGCGCCAAGCGGCCAATGATCATTGTTGGTTATGGCGCGCTCGCGGGCATGCCGCAGGTCACGGCTTTGGCGGAACAGCTTGGCGCGCCGATTGCGACGACGTTCAAAGCCAAGGGCCAGATCGGGGATGACCATGCGCTGGCGGCGGGCGTCATGGGGCGCTCAGGCACGCCGATTGCCAGCTGGTTCATGAATGAAGCGGACCTGCTCCTGGTCTTTGGCGCCAGCTTCTCTGACCATACCGGCATTTATGAGGGCGCGCCGACCATTCAGGTCGATACCGATCCGATGCGACTGGCCAAGCGTCACCCGGTGACGGTGCCAGTCATGGGCGATGTCGGCGTGACCGCAGAACTGTTCCACGCCGCGCTCAAAGCGGGCGGTGCCGCCGCCATGGATGTGCGCGGCGAAGTGGCAGAGCGCTGGAAGCTCTGGCGCGCCGAAAAAGACAGCCGGGTCGGCGAAGACCGCGGCAAAGGCGTCTCTGCCGCGGCTCTGTTTGAGGCGCTGACCCGCGCCGCCCCCGCGGATGCGATCCTGCCGGTCGATGTTGGCAATAATACTTACTCCTTCGGACGCTATTTTGAGCCAACGGGGCAGCAACGGGTATTGATGTCTGGCTATCTCGGCTCAATTGGCTTCTCTTTCCCGGCGGCCATGGGCGCCTGGGCGGCGACGCAAGAGGAAGGTCCGTACAAGGGACGAAAAGTCATCTCCGTCTCTGGCGATGGCGGGTTTGGCCAATATGCGATGGAATTCACCACGGCGGTCAAATACGGCATGAACATCACCCATGTCCTGATGAACAATTCCGAGCTCGGCAAAATCTCCAAGGAACAGAAGGCGGCCGAATTCGAAGTCTGGCAGACCAGTCTGGTCAATCCGAGTTTTGCCGGCTTTGCCCGTTCCTGCGGCGGCATGGGCGAGCAGGTGAAGACCCGCGATCAGCTGGACGAGGCCCTGGCCAAGGCGATTGCCCATGACGGTCCGTCTCTGGTTGAAGTGATCACCGACGCGGAATTGCTGTGATGGCCAGCGAAGAGAAAGCCCACATGATGGATGGCATGACCGGCGGCACGTCGTTGGAACACTTGCCGTTCGGCCTGGACGAGCCGGTCGCGCATGCGCTGGAAGGCCTTGCTATTTGTATCGACCTGATCGGCGTGGCGTTGATCCTGTTTGGATTCTTTGTCTCGCTGTTTCGCCTTTTGGCGGGGCTGCGGCATGGCATTGGTCTGACCAAGAATTTGAGCAATCTGAGTGCGGCGCGGACCATTCTGGGCACGTATATTCTGACGGGCCTCGAATTCATGATCGCGTCAGACATCATCCATACCGTGATTACGCGCGAGCTGACCGACCTGATCTTTGTTGGCCTTCTGGTTCTCATCCGGACCGCGATATCCTTCTTCCTTGGACGGGAGATTCTGGAGCTCCAGCACGAGCAGGATAAGCAACACGCCTAGGCGCTAGTGATGGAAAGTCGCGCTCTTGATCAGAGCATAGACGGCGCGGCCGGGCGCCAGGTCCAGATCGCTGACCGCTTTGCGGGTGACGATGGCGAGCAGGGCTTGTGTGCCGACCATTAGCGAGACGGCCTGAAAGGCCGGGCGTTTGGTCGGTTCTATCTTGGTCACGGTCGCGGCGAGCATGTTCTGAATGCTGATCCCGGTCGGCGGTTCAAGCGCGAGTGAGACATCCCGGGCCGGGATCTTCAGACGCACCTCAGACTCATGCGCCAGATCAATATCTGCCGCCAGCCACATGACGGCCTCACCGACGCGGACCGCGATCAAGTCGTCCTGAGCGGCGCTCTGATCGATCCTGCCGCGCAAGACACTCGCTTGTTCGTAAGGATTGCGCCCGGCTTCCAGGCCGAACCGGCTGAGCACTTCGTCGGTGCGGCCCTCGGCAATGACCTGGCCCGCGTCGAGCATCAGCACGCGGTCGGCGATCCGGCTGACTTCATCGACATCATGACTGACATAGAGTGTGGGCAGGGCGAAATCAGTCTTTAGTGTTTCGAGGAACGGGATTAGCTCGGCCTTGCGCGCGCCATCCAGGGCAGAGAGCGGCTCGTCCAGCAGCAAGAGGCGCGGGCGGGTGAGCAGGGTGCGCGCAATCGCGACGCGCTGGCGCTCGCCACCAGACAGGGTCTGAACTTCGCGGTCGAGCAGGGGACCGAGCGCCATGGCGTCAAAAATCTTGGCGCGGGGATATCCAGGCGCGTCAGCATCGGCGCGCTTGTCCGCATAATTGAGATTGCCGCGCACAGAGAGGTGCGGGAAGAGCTGGGCATCCTGAAACACGGTGCCCACAGCGCGGCGATGCGGCGGGATCCAGGTTTTTGGCTGGGCCCGCGCCCAGGCTGTCGCGCCGAAGGTGATGTCACCGCGATCCGGGCGCAGGAATCCGGCGATCAGATTGAGCAGGCTGGTCTTGCCGCTACCGCTGGGGCCGAACACCGCAGTCACGCCCTCGAGCGGCACCTGCGTGTCCAGGGTCAGCGTGAAATCGTCCAGAGCGATCTCGGCGTTGAGGGTGAGATTACAGCCGGACATGGGCCGGGAACCGTTTATTGAACAGGAAGACGCAGAACAGGGTCACAAAGGAAATGACCAGGAGGATCAGCGACAGCGCATGCGCATCGGCATAATTCAGCGTCTCAACATTCTCATAAATCTCAATCGATGCAACGCGCGTGCGATCCGGGATATTGCCGCCGACCATAAGCACGACACCAAACTCGCCGAGCGTGTGCGCGAAGGAGAGGACGATGGCGGTGACAAAGCCGCGCGCGGACATGGGCACAGCGACTGAGAAAAAGGCATCGATCCGTGACGCGCGCAGGCTGGCCGCTGTGCGCATGGCCTGCTGGACGGGGCCTTCAAAAGCACTCTGCAAGGGCTGGATCATGAAGGGGAAGGAATAGACGACTGACCCGATGACGAGACCGGCAAAGGAGAAGCTCAACGTGTCGCCCGTGGCCGCGAGCCAGAAACCGCCAAATGGCGCATTCGGACTCATCGCAATCAAGAGATAGAAGCCGAGCACGGTCGGCGGCAGGACGAGCGGCAGGGCGATCAGCGCTTCAATCGCTGGCTTGAACCGAGACCGCGTCTGGGCCAGCCACCAGGCCAACGGCGTGCCAATGATGAGCAGGATGACGGTCGTCACCAGTGCGAGGCGGGCGGTGAGCCAAAGTGCGGTGAGATCGGGCAGGCTCATGGTAGACGATATCCGCTGCGGCGAATGATGTCGCGCGCGTCTGAGGTCTGGAGATAGGTCAGAAAGGCCGCGGCGACCGCATTATCCTGACCATGGTCGAGCAGGACAGCGTCTTGCGCGATCGGGTCGTGCAATTGGTGCGGGATGAGCCAGTAGCTCCCCTCGGACGCGTCCGGTAGCGCCAACACTTGCGCGGCGGAGACGAGACCAATCTCAGCATTGCCGGTGCTGACAAAGGCGAAGGCCTGGCCAACGCTCTCGCCATAGACAAGTCTGGATTGCCACGCGGCTTTGCGATCGAGCCGCTCGAGCAGCTGAACCCCAGCCAATCCGTAAGGCGCGAGGTCCGGATTGGCGATGGCCATCCGGGTGAAACCTGGATCATCGAGCGTGTCGGGTGAGATGTCATCTCGGCCTGGGCTCCACAAAGCGAGCCCGCCAATGGCATAGGTAAAGCGCGCGTCTGCCTGGCCGTCTTGCACCAGACGTTCCGGGCGCGCTTGGTCGGCGGCCAGGAACACGTCATAGGGCGCGCCATTGACGATCTGCGCATAGAGTTTGCCGGTCGACCCCGAGACCACGTTCAGCGTGTGGCCACTGCGCGCTTCAAAGTCGGTCTCGAGCTTTTCCAGCGTGGTCTTGAAATTCGTCGCGACGGCAATGGTTGCTGCGTCGCCTGACGGAGGCGCTGAACAGGCGGCGAGCACGCTTAACGCGACAGCAAAAAAGCAAATGAAAAAGAACCGCTTAATCGGGAAGCCTCTACGCTCAGAATGAGAGAAAAGTCCTATTACCCCGAGCGCGACGTGTCGATTCCTCAAAAAAAGAAGCCGGTACTCGAAAGTACCGGCTGGGGGAGTGAGTCGAGAGATGGTTTTGCCTATTCGGCCGGCACCATCTGAGGCCGTTTCTTGGCTTCGCGGCGGGCCGCTTTGATCGCCTGGG
>JBCCZH010000174.1:0-6464 GCA_039188075.1 Pseudomonadota bacterium | reverse complement strand
TAACCTTTCTGTCTTGCGATCCGGCTTTATTTCACAATCGCCTGGAATGAGACTGTGAAACTGGGATCTGATACGCCATCCATGCGCTGGCGCATGGCCCCATCCAGATCGAAACGGACATGGGTAATGGCGGCGTCCGCCCCATCCGTGTCAGGGCTTGGCGTATAGGTGAAATCGGTGCCATCGGTCGAGAAACTGACGCCATCTGAGGGGCTGGCGGAATCGACCCAGTTGAGCGTCAGATCGGATGCAGTAGCGCCATCGGACAGGGTGAAAGCAGACGCACCGGTGACAATCAATTTCACATCTGCAGGCAATTCATCAGTCAACATCACCGTACCATCATCGAGGCGCTGCCCCTCATTGGTGACCGTGATATCGTAGGCGATGACGGATCCTGGCAAAGCAAACGGCGACGCGCTGCCAAGTTCGTCCGAAACGATCGTTACAACCTTGTTGGCAACGGGCTCTTTCGAGCAGGACTGCGCAGGACCCGTCGAAACGGTCACCGTGGTCACGACACAACGAGTGGCGCGCATCGAGAAATTCGCTGTCGACAAATCTTGCCAGGCTCCACCGGGCGCCCGGGCCTGCCAGCCGACGGGGCCATCGCAGCAGCCTTCAAATCCAAGCGCCTCATAGCGGTGCCAGCCCGGGCTAAGCGAGATGGAACCTTCAAGCGTCTCGGCCGTATTGTTGAAATTATTGGCCCACCAGAGATCATCATTCCACTGCTCTTCCAGCTCGGTCTCGCGGACATACAGATGGCCGCCATGCCCAAAATCGGCGCCGTATCGGAAGCTCCACAGACCTGCCGTCGCCGCCGTGACTTCGACCATGGCGCTGATGCACCAGCCATAATTTCCATTGGTGCCACCCAGCGCGCGATTGTTGAGACCTGAGACGGAGGTGCGAACATCATCATAGACATCGGTCGTCGCCGCGGCGAAGGCGGTGCGGGCGCTGTCCGCATCGATCGGATCGGCCGAGCTGACACGCGACCGCAGGCGCAGTCCAACCGTCGGGAACACCGCGTCGACATCGCTGAGCGAGGACAGACTGCCATCCCCGTAATAGATGTGAACGCTGGTCGAGCTTGAAGGCGCAAGGGCGGGTAGCTTGATATAGACGGTTCCGGTGCGGGTGGCGGAGTCCCAGCCGGTGACGATATGATCGACCGGCGTATTATCATCGCTGGCCAGGACGACACGCACATCGGCGCCATCAGAGGTGAAGACATAATCGGCCGGGAAATCCGTCGACTTCAGGTCGATTCTGATCTCGTCGCTATGCCCCGCCGCACCGGCCGTCACGGTGACCGTATTGCGGTGGGCGTTCAAACAATCCCAGGCGATGGCGCTCGGCGCCAAAGCCAGCCACAGGACTAAAACGAAAATGCCGCGCATGATGAAACTCGCCCCCTTGCGACGTCCTAGCGCGTGACCCTTTCTCTGTGATTAAGCGCCCTGATCAGCCTTTGCGCTTGATCGGTCGCATCAGCCCTTCCTGCGCGACGCTGGCCACCAATTGCCCGCTACGCGTATAGATGGATCCGCGATTGAAACTGCGTGCCCCACCCGCATAAGGACTGTCCATCGTGTAGAGATGCCAGTCGCTGAAATTGATCGGGGCGTGAAACCACATGGCGTGATCGAGGCTGGCCGACATTAACTCGCCGGTCATCCAGGACACGCCGTGCGGCCGATTGCCGGTCCCCAGCAAGGACATGTCCGAGGCATAGGCCATCAGGCAATGGTGCAACCAGGGCTGTTCATCAATCTCGCGCCGGACCCGGAACCAGAGATGCTGGATATCGCTGACTTTCTCCGGCTTTAACGGATCAAGCGGATCAACTTCGCGGATCTCGATTGGGCGGGGGCGGAGAAAATGGCCACGATGGCGTTCAGGCAGTTTCTCGGCAAATCTCTGGCGCCACTCAATCCGGTCATCGAGCGTTTCAGGCAGAACCACGTCCGGCTTGGTATGCTGGTGATGCCAGCCATCTTCCAGTTTGTGGAAGGATGCGGCCAGGTTGAAGATCTGTTTGCCATGCTGAATGGCCACAACCCGGCGGGTCGTGAAGCTGCCGCCATCGCGTGAACGATCGACTTCATAAATGATAGGAATGGATGGATCGCCGGGCCGCATGAAATAGGCATGCAGGGAATGACAGGTCCGCGTCTCGGTATCGACGGTGCGATAGGCCGCGACCAGGGATTGCGCGATCACCTGTCCGCCAAAGACGCGCTGATTGGTCTCGTTTTCCGGACTTTGGCCGCGGAACAGATCAACCTCAAGACGTTCGAGGTCCATCAAATGTAGCAAATCGCCAACAGGATCAGACATTTTCAGACCTCTTTCGGAATAAATATTGCTGCGCACGGTGTAACAGCTATGCCAGATACTGGAAACGTCGGCACTTACAACCTAGGTGTCGTAAAGAAAACAGTGGGTTGGACACGAAAGGCGCGTAGAATGGGGTTTGTTGAAACCATCAGGCGGGAGGCGAACACGCTTCTCACCTTGCAACGAGTTAAGAAATGGACCGGCGACATTGCGCCAGACTCCGCAAATCTCGTGGCCGATGATTTTGAATCTGTGGTCGACAAATTCCCCAATAATGTCGCCTGGCGGTTTGAGGGCCAGCTGATCACGTATGCCGAAATGGATGCACTCGCCAACAAGATGGCGAACTGGGCCCTCGGCCTGGGCCTGCAGACCGGTGATGCTGTGGCACTATTCATGGAGAACCGGCCCGAATATGTCTCGATCTGGTATGGCCTGGCAAAGATCGGAGTGGTGGTCGGCCTGATCAATCATAATCTGACCGACAAGGCGCTGGCGCATTGCGTCAATATTGCCGACGCCAAACTGATCATTACCGGCGCCGACCAGGACGAAGCGGTGCGCAGCGCTGACGGCCTGTTCGAAGGCGACCCGAAAATCTGGTCTTATGGCGGTCAGGAAGGCAATGACCTGATTGCAGCGCTCGCCGGCGCATCCGACAAACGCCCGGCCCGGGACCACCGTGCCCATCTGCTCGGCAAGGATCTATGCCTCTATGTCTACACGTCCGGCACCACGGGCCTGCCCAAGGCAGCACGCCTGACCCAGGCCCGCACACAAGGCATGATGCGGTCCTTCATTGGCACCAACAAGATCACATCGCGTGATCGGGTCTATATCACGCTGCCGCTTTATCATGGCACGGGTGGATTGTGCGGCGTAGGCCAGGCCCTGATGACCGGCGCCAGCGTGATTCTGCGCAAGAAATTCTCGGCCAGCAAATTCTGGGACGATGTCACCGATCAGGGCGCGACAGCCTTTGTCTATATTGGTGAACTGTGCCGGTATCTGGTCAACTCACCGCCGCATCCGAAAGAGCGCGCACACAAGCTGCGCACCGGGTTTGGTAATGGCTTGCGACCGGACATCTGGGAAGAATTCCTGACGCGCTTCAATATTCCGCATGTCTGCGAGTTTTATGGCTCCACTGAAGGCAATGTCAGCTTCCTCGGCTTTGATGGCAAGGTTGGCGCCGTCGGTCGGATCCCCAGCTATCTTGAGAAGAACGTGTTCGGGCATGTCGCCTTCGTGAAGTTCGACATTGTCGAGGAAGAGCCGATCCGCGGCAATGATGGCTTTTGCATCAAGGCGGTGCCTGGTGAACCTGGCGAAGCGATCGGCAAGGTCGGTGATGACGCCCGCACCCGGTTCGAAGGCTATAATGATACCGAAGCGACCAAGAAGAAAATCCTCCGTAATGTATTTGAGGAAGGCGACATGTGGTTCCGGACCGGCGACCTGTTGTCAAAGGACGAGCTTGGCTATGTCTTTTTTGTCGACCGCATTGGCGACACGTTCCGCTGGAAGGGCGAGAATGTCTCGACCAATGAAGTCGCGGAATTTGTTGCCCGGGCGCCGGGCATTGCGACGGCCAATGTTTACGGGGTTTCGATTCCGGGCACGGATGGTCGCGCTGGCATGGCCGCCATCACGACCAAGGGCGATGTTGATTTCGATACGCTCTATACCTGGCTGAGTGAGCATTTGCCGAAATATGCGATCCCGGTCTTCATCCGCATCCAGAAAGATGCCGACACGACCGGCACGTTCAAGTATCGCAAGGTCGAACTGGTCAAGGAAGGGTTTGATCCCGAAGCGGTCGATGAACCGCTCTGGTATTATGATCCCGAGACCAACAAGTATGAGCCCCTCACGGTCGATGCGCATGAGACCATTCGATCCGGCGCGGTGAAGTTCTGATGCGCGCGGCCATCGCCCCGATCCTGTTGGTCCTGGCAGGATGCAGCGGTGGCGGCGATGCGACGCCAAGCGCGGAATATTTTGAGCGACTGACGCAGCTGTGCGACGGACAGGCCTATGCCGGCCGTTTGGTCAGCAATGATGAGGCAGACGCGGATTTCCAGAATATCGAGATGACCATCGGTCCCGCCAGCTGTACCGGACTGATGGTCCGTATCCCGTTCCGCGTCGGCGAGGACCGGTCGCGGACCTGGGAAATCACACGCACGACGGATGGTATCCGGTTGAAACACGATCATCGCCATCGCGATGGAACCGAAGATGTCCTGACCCAGTATGGCGGCGACAGCAACGACAATATCACGCCCGGTCGACACGATTTCCCGGCGGATCAGGAAACCAAGGACCTGTTTATTCGTGAGGGGATTGAAGTCTCAACGCAGAATACCTGGTCGGTGGAGATCGAACCCGGACAAATATTCGCCTATCAGATGAGCCGTCCCAACCGCCTCTTCCGGGTCGAGTTCGATTTGACCGAAGCCACAGATTTGCCGCCACCGCCCTGGGGCGAAGCACCAGTCGAATGAGCGATTCCGACGCTCCAAAAGGCCGAGTCCTGATCATTGCCGGCTCCGATAGTGGTGGCGGTGCCGGCATTCAGGCCGACCTGAAAACCGTCACCATGCTTGGCGGCTATGCGATGACGGCGATCACCGCCATCACCGCACAGGACACGACGGGCGTGCATGGCGTCTGGCCGGTCGCGATTGATGCGGTGACACAACAGATGCGGGCCTGCCTGACAGATATTGGTGCGGATACGATCAAGACCGGCATGCTGGGGACAGCGGACCTGGTCGACCAGGTGGCCGAGACGATTGACGATCTGGCCCGCACGGTGCCGCGCATTGTCGATCCGGTCATGATTGCCACATCAGGCGACCGATTGGTGGATGAGCGCGCCGTCAGTGCAATCGCCGCCGTGATGGTGCCCGGCGCCGCTCTGGTCACCCCGAATTCGCCAGAGGCCGAAGTGCTGACGGGCAAGGCTGTAGATGGCCTGAATGGCCAGAGACGCGCAGCCGAGGCCCTGCTTGAACAAGGGGCCAAAGGCGCATTGGTCAAAGGCGGACACATACCCGGCGCCGTGATCCATGACGTGCTGCAAACCGAGCATGGGGAATGGATTTTCGAATCGGCCCGGATTGAAACCGAGTCCACACATGGCACGGGCTGTACGCTGGCCAGCGGGTGTGCAGCATTGCTGGCGCAAGGCCAGTCCATGGCCGAAGCGGTGGAAGCGGCTCGCACCTATTTGCAAAAGGCGCTGCAACACGCCCCTAGCCTCGGCAAAGGGCATGGCCCCGTTGCGCATAACTGGTCTGTCATGGTCGAGACGGACTGATCAGCAGCACTCATCGATCGCTTAGAAATCATGGTTTGTGCCCGCCGGCGCGGTGTGACAGCTATCAGGGCTGACACAGGAGGCCATTATGTCGACGATCCCATTTGTTCAGATTGATGCATTTGCCAGCCAGCCATTTGAAGGCAATCAGGCCTGCGTGATGCCACTCGATTCGTATTTGCCGGATGCAACGCTGCAAAGCATTGCGGCGGAGAATAATGTTGCGGAGACCGCCTTCATCGTGGCTGCGGGCGACGGTGTCTGGGAATTGCGCTGGTTCACA
The DNA here is from genome assembly GCA_039188075.1 of Pseudomonadota bacterium. GTDB lineage: Bacteria > Pseudomonadota > Alphaproteobacteria > Caulobacterales > Hyphomonadaceae > Henriciella. Next base: position 510 of record JBCCZH010000174.1, on the reverse strand, counting down.
CCGACCGTTGAAGTGCCGCTATGCGGGCACGCGACTTTGGCGGCTGGACATTATCTCTACACACATAGCAGGTTTGACGGCGCGCAGATCACGTTCCGGACGCAGCAGTCCGGTGACCTGTTCGTGTCGCGTCTGGAGGATGGTCGACTGGAAATGGATTTCCCGGCACAGCCGGTGGAGGAAGTCACACCCGATGCTGCCATCACAGAAGCCCTTGGCGGCGCGCCGATCCGCGCCTTTGCTGGCCCGTGCTATGTCGCGCTCTACGAAACAGCAGCCGAGATTGTCGCGCTTGATCCGGATCTGGAGCGCCTGAAAGCGCTTGGCGATCGCGACGCCATATGGGGCCTTGGCAATGCGGGTTGTCTGGCACTGGACGGGGATGGTGTGGATGTCACCAGCCGCTTCTTCGCGCCTGGCAGCGGTATCCCGGAAGACCCGGCAACGGGCTCCTGGCATTGCCTGATCTCACCCCTGGCGGCGGACGTGTCCGGCAAAACGGAAATCAGC
>JBCCZH010000173.1:0-6474 GCA_039188075.1 Pseudomonadota bacterium | reverse complement strand
TGTCTGCGACATCGCGCTTGACCTGAACCCGCATCAATCGCACATCCGGCAGATGACCCAGATCGATCCCATTCACATCATTGGCGGCGGCATGGCCGGTTCAGAAGCCGCCTGGCAGGCGGCCAATATGGGCGTGCCCGTCATTCTGCACGAAATGCGCGGTGTGAAAGGCACCGATGCGCATCAGACGGACAAGCTGGCGGAGCTGGTCTGTTCAAACTCCTTCCGGTCCGACGATCATGCGATGAATGCGGTTGGCGTCCTGCACGAAGAGATGCGCCGCGCCAATGGCATCATCATTCCAACCGCGGACAAGCATCAGGTGCCTGCCGGCAGTGCCCTGGCAGTCGATCGCGAAGGCTTTGCTGAGGCCGTGACGGACGCGCTGTCCGCCCACCCGATGATCACCATTGTCCGGGAAGAGATTACCGGCCTGCCCCCGAAAGACTGGTCGAGCGTTATCATCGCCACCGGCCCGCTGACCTCGATTGCCCTGGCCGAAGCGGTGCGGGCTGAAACCGGCGAAGACGACCTTGCCTTTTTCGATGCCATCGCCCCGATCGTCTATCTCGATAGTATCGATATGGACAAAGCCTGGCGCCAGTCGCGCTATGACAAGCCGGGGCCGCACGGTGACACCGCGGCCTATATCAACTGCGCGATGGATGAGACCCAGTATAATGCCTTCATCGATGCGCTGATTGATGGGGACAAGACCGAGTTCAAGGATTGGGAAAAGGACACGCCCTATTTCGAAGGCTGCCTGCCTATTGAAGTCATGGCCGAGCGGGGCCGCGAGACGCTCCGTTTCGGACCGATGAAACCTGTCGGACTGACCAATCCGCACAATCCGGAGGTCAAGGCCCATGCCGTGGTCCAGTTGCGTCAGGACAATGCACTTGGCACTTTATGGAACCTGGTCGGCTTCCAGACCAAACTGAAATATGGCGCCCAGTCTGATATCTTCAAAACGATCCCGGGGCTGGAAAATGCCCAATTCGCCCGGCTCGGTGGAATTCATCGCAATACGTTCCTCAACTCGCCAAAATTGCTCGACGACCGCTTGCGCCTAAAATCGATGCCGCGCTTGCGGTTCGCGGGTCAGGTCACCGGCGTTGAGGGCTATGTCGAAAGCGCCGCCATGGGACTGCTCGCAGGCCGGTTCGCGGCTGCCGATCGTCTTGGCCTCACCCTGCCAAATCCACCGGAAACCACGGCGCTGGGGGCCCTCGTCAAACATATCACGGGTGGCCACCTGGAAGGCAAAGCCACTTTCCAGCCGATGAATGTCAATTTCGGCCTCTTCCCGCCGCCAGATCCGGATGAGGTCCAGACCAAGAATCCCGAGACGGGCAAACGCTTGCGCGGCAAGGATAAGGGCCGCGCCAAGAAGCGCGCTCAGGCCGCTCGCGCCCTGCGAGATGTCAGCGCCTGGCTTGAAGCGCAGGTCATGGAGCCAGTCCCCGCGGAGTAGACAATGGATGTGGTCAGCAATTCTCCTGCGCTCTGGTCGGCCTTGTTGCCGCGACCAGCGCCGGATGCGCACAAATACCATCGCGGCCATTCCGTCATTCTCGGCGCCAGCAATTATACCGGGGCGACCCGGCTCGCGGCGGAGGCCTGTTCCCGAATCGGGTCCGGCCTGGTGACGGTCCTCAGCGCGACACAGGCCGACGTGTATCGCGCCACCCTGCCCGCAGACATCATGGTCAGAGCGGACAGCATCGATGCGCTCAATCGCCCAACCACTTTGCTTGCAGGTCCAGGTGGGTGCGATGAGGATCAGGCGCGACAGCTGCTCGCGGCAGATCCCGAACTGCCCCTCATCCTGGATGCAGACGCCATTCGGCTGTCCCCGGAACTCTCATCGCGCACCTGCGTGCTGACGCCCCATGCGGCGGAATTTGAACGGTATTTTCAAACCACAGCTGATCAATCAACCGATCAAGCTGCGGCGGCAGCTCAGTCCAGCGGACACGTGATCGTCTTGAAAGGCCCGTACACGGTCATCGCGGCGCCGGACGGCCGCTTGGCGCTTAACACGACAGCGTCGCCTTATCTCGCCAAAGCCGGGACAGGCGATGTCCTGGCGGGCCTGATCACCGGGCTCGTCGCCCAAGGCATGCCGCCTTTTGAAGCCGCGTGCGCCGCGGTCTGGATCCATGGACAAGCCGGCAAGCGGATCGGGCCCGGCCTGATTCCACAGGACATTGTCGGAGAGCTCAGATCGATCCTGAAAGACCTGCTAGGCTAGTTTCTCGCGAACCGCCGCATAGTGTTTCGAGATATTCTCAAACTCCTCATGCGGGCGCCAGCGCATCACGCCGCAAAAGCCGCAAGTCAGATAAAGCGTGATGTCGGCAATGGAGAAGCGGCCCGCCGCCACCCATTCTTTCTGGTAGAGATGTTCATCCAGCTTGGCGGTAAAACGTTTGACACTCTTCTCAGCTTTCTCTCCTGCTTCCGGCAATTGCGGCTTCTCCAGCGGTGCCATGACCGGGTGCGTGTTTCGGAACCAGGTGGCGAACTGCGCCATCATCATGAACTCGATGCGCCGGTCCCACATCTCGATCAGGCCCTTCTCCAGCGCATCACGGCCCATCAGATTAGGCTCGGGGAACATGTGCTCAAAGAAACTGCAAATCGCCCGGCTTTCGGTAATCGTCGTGCCATCATCTAGAACCAGAACCGGAACTTGAGAGAATGGCGACAAGCGTCGGTATTCCGGCTGTTTATGCTCGCCTTTCATGATCGAGATTTCGACTATGTCGACCGCGTCCAGCTGTCCCTTGGCTTTCAGGAAATTGTAGGTCCGCTCTGGGTTAACCGCTTGCGGGGCATGATAGAGTTGCATGTTTCCTCCGAAACCGTGTTTTGAACTAATTGAACTTTTTGCGCAGACCGACAGTGACATTCAAGGGTTCACCCGGGAAGAAGCGCTGATTTCCGAAGGCGAAATCGGCGCGGTCGGCATATTTTTCGTCGGTCAGGTTCCTGACAATCACATAAGTCTCTAATGCGTCCGACACGTCATAGGCAGCGCGCAAATTGCCAACCAGATGACCATCATAGTCCTGTGTATTGGCCGGATTAGTGAAATACTCACCGACATAATTGGCCGACAGTTCGAAACTGACCTTGTCACTTGGCAGCCAGGTCAGCGACGCGTTTCCAAGCCATTCCGGGGCGGTATCGACCTTGTTGCCATCCAGGATGATCTCCGACCCGTTCCCGACGATCCGGTCGAACGTGTAGATCTGGTCGGACCAACTGACATTGCCGCCCAGGATGAATTGATCGCTGATTTGCCAGGACGCGGCAAATTCAATGCCCTGATGCCGCGTCGAACCATCCGTCACATTCAAACCGTCGGAATCGCGGAAGAAGAAATTGTCCTTGTCAGCCGTGTAAGCGGCCACGTCGAACACGAAGGCGCCGTCTGCCAGAGCGCCGCGGGCACCAATCTCGAAACTGTCCAGCGTTTCGACTTCGGCTTCAGCGGTTCCTTGCTGGGACTGCAGGCGGTATAGATCACTTGCCTGCGGGGCGCGACTACCGCGCGCATAATTGGCGTACAGGCTGACCTCATCCGACGCTTCGTAAACAAGGCCAAGCTTTGGCGTCACGAAATCAAAATCATCTTTGCGATCGGCGGGTACGTTAAAGCGGCCATTAATGCCGACCGGCGCATCTGTTGCATAATCATAAGCGTGCGCTTCACCGCGAAGACCGGCCAGCACGGTCAGCTTATCGGAGACGTCCCAGTCGACTTCCCCCCACAGCGCCCCGACAATCGTATCGACCGAATAATCATAGTGGATGCCGACTGGAAATCTTGTATCGCCCGGAAAAAAGCCAAACGGCGCCGGCTGTGTTTCCCGCAAATATCCAGAGGCGAGATCCACGTCCGCGCCAATTCGCCAGGTCACGGTTTCAGACGCTTCGCGTTCGTACCGGCTCATCACGCCAATCCCGGTATGACCATTCTTTTCAAATCCGCGATAAGGCAGGAAATGCTGGCGAAAATCCATTTGCTGCACGCGCCCGAACGGCGTCAGCGTCAGGGTACCACTTGCTATTTCCCGCTCCAGACGTATCGCCCCACGGGCGGCCCAGGCATCGCGATAGGCCAGTGGATCATCATTTGCCTTGGCAATATCTCGATCTTCAAACGCGTCCGGGCCCTGGATAAAATCCGCCGTCTCCTGTTCCAGATGCGAGGCAGAGCCCCAGGCCGTGACGTTCCAGCCGGCATAGACCGTCTCCACGACGCCAGAGCCTTTGAGCTGGAACAGACCTGTATTGTCACGCCAGCCCGTATCTTTCTGCACCGAAAGCGAGGCGCGGCCGAGATAGCCCTGATCATAAATCAGATCGCCCTTATAGCGGCCGAGGCTGCCATAAGAGGCATTGGCCTGGCGCAAGGGATCCCCGCTCGGATCGGTCAGAATGACATTTATCAGACCATGCACCGCATTCGAGCCATATTTGGCAGAGCCTGGCCCGCGCACGACTTCGATGGCTTCCGCGGTCTCATGATGCGGCTCAAGCAGACTGTTCACATTGCCAAAGGCGGGCGAACGGGTCGGCACGCCATTCTCCAGGATCAGGAAACTGCCCTGCCCGGCGCCGCCCGTCAGGACAGGAGAGCGAATAGCGATCAAGTGCTCCTGGCCGGAATTGGTATGGATGTTGACGCCCGGCAGCGTGTTCAACACTTCGGCCGGGTGATCGGCGGCAACGCTGGCAATCGTGTCCGCATCCAGGATCGATATCGCCCCGGCGGCCTCCGGGCTGCGGTCACCATAAGTGATGATGGTCGCGAGCACGCGATTGGTCTTGGCCGGACAGAAGGGTGAGCTGCTATCTGCGGGCAGCCCCCGTTCTTCCAGGCACGCGGCAACGGCGTCGGCGACATCTTGTTCGGCGGCTTCATAGGCAAATTGCGCATGCGCCGTGGTCGCGCATCCCAAGGCCACGGATGTCAGCAAGATCTTTCTGATCATGAGGATAAGTTAGCTCCCAAAGAAGAGATTGGCAGGCAATGCCCCGACAACGGCGCCAGACAGGCACGTCGCCAGAGTGCCTGCGACCAGGGTTTTCCAGGCCAGTTCCAGGAATGTGGTGCGCCGCTTCGGTTCGATGATAGACAGGCCGCCAATCAAGATGCCGATCGAGCCAAAATTGGCGAAGCCGCAAATCGCGTGCGCTGTGATCATACTCGACCGCGGCGACAGGCCTTCACCGCCTTCGCCCGCGAGCTGCAGGAAGGCGACGAATTCCGTTAGGACGGTCTTGATACCGATCAGTGACCCGGATTGGGCAGCTTCGGACATTGGAACACCGACCATATACATGATGGGCGCGAAGACCCAGCCGAGCAGCAATTCAATGCTAAGCGTCCGGTCACCCGCAAAACCCTGTAGCAAACCGAACGGCAGCAGGATAATTTTGGCGACCCAAAGCACAGCTGTCGCCAACATCTCGACGATCCATTCGATGAATCCTGGGACTAGCGGGATTTCGATGGTTTTAGCTGTTTCATATGGCGAAAAACCTGATGCGGCGCCTGCCCAGCCTAAGAACGCATTTACTAGAAACAGTAGCGCAAAGGCTGCAATCAGCATGGTCACGATATTGGCGAGGATTTTCAGCCCATCAGAAGCGCCCGTCGCGAAGGCGTCCATGGTCGACTCATATTCAAAGTCCGGTTCATGCGCTCGCAGCTTCGAGTCGATGGACTCTGGCACCATGACCAGGGCCAAGGCAATCGCTGCCGGGGCGGCGATCAGGGACGCGGCGAGCAGCTGTCCAAGCGCATTAGGAAGGACATCTCTCAAAAACACACCATAAAGGACCAGCACGCTGCCCGCGACCGTGGCAAAGCCGGCAACCATCAGAATGAAGATCTCTGAACGCGTCATGCCTTTCAGGTATGGCTTCACCAGGACCGGCGCCTCCGTCATGCCCATGAAGACATTGGCCGAAACCGCAAGCGAGGTCGCTCCACCCAAGCCCATCAGGCGTCGGAAGATGCTTGCAAAGCCCTTGGTGACCCATCGCAGAATATGCCAGTGCCAGAGGATCGCAGAGAGCGCTGCAACCACGATGATCAGGGGCAAAAGATGGACGGCAAAGATTGGCCCTGGCTGACCAGTCAGCTCTTCCCAGCCGGCCTGGGTACCGAAGGCTGGGCCAAACACGAATTGCGTCCCGTAAGCCGTCGCATCAATCAAGCTATCGACGACAATATTCGCCGCAAACAAGGCTTCTCGAATGATGGGGATGCCAAACAGGATCAACGCGAACGCGAATTGAATTCCAACTGCGCCAAGCACGATTTTCCAGGGAAAGGCTTTTCTATTCTCTGACAGCCCCCAGGCGATCCCGAAAATCATCGCGATGCCCAGAAAGGCCCGCGCATTGTCCCAACCCCATTCCATCGGCAATTCCTCTGCTTTTCGTTTCCGCAAC
>JBCCZH010000172.1:0-6500 GCA_039188075.1 Pseudomonadota bacterium | reverse complement strand
GATGATGAAGATACGAAACTGGATAATTTCATCAGCCATGCTGGCCGTCGCAGCCGCGCCGGCTTTTGCTGACACACAGACAGAAGAATATGTTCGGACCAATGCCAATGATGTACTCGCATCATTGAACGCCCCGGGCCTAACCGCGGAGGAGCGCCGGGAACAGTTCCAGACCTATATGGACGAGTTCACCAATCTGGACGCGGTCGCCAAGTTCGTGATCGGCAAGTACGCCAAACGCTTTTCGGATGAAGAGATGGAGGCGTACCTGACCACGTTCCGCAATTATGCGCTGGTCGTGTATGAATTCTACTTCAACGAATATCGCGGCCAGGACGTGAAAGTCACCGGCTCGACCGACCGTAATGCCCGTGATTCGATTGTCGATACGGAAATCGTCCGGGCCGATGGCCAGGAACTGGAAGTCCGCTGGCGGGTCCTGAATCGCGGTGGCAAGTATCAGGTCGTCGATGTTGCGCTGAACGCGGAAGGCAATCTGATCTGGCTGGCCATCGAGCAGCAAGCCCAGTTCCTGTCTATTCTCGACAAGAATAATGGTTCGGTCGAAGCCCTGAATGCCAAGATTAGCAGCATGACCGAAGAACTGGTCGCGCAACGCCCGGCAGAAGACAGCTAGACCGGGCTCCGGTCCCAAGCACGATTAATCGCCTTGCGAGCGGTCCGCATTAACCCGGGCTGCACGAGTCGTCTATATCGAGGCGGTGAGGCAGACATGATGGCCGCGCGCAAAAGGGATTGATTTCGGGACATGGCGGGAAGACGATGATGGGCCCCTATCAAACGCCGCTGGCTCTGGCGCGCGAGCCGATGATGGCCTTTTTCTGGGCTGTATTGGCGCCCATTCTGTTCCTGACCGGCGCCGCATTGATTGCGTACGAATTCGTGCCCGAGTTCGAAACGGGCAGCGCGTTGGAAATTCAGGCCTATCAAACCCTCTGGTTCATCTCCTGCCTGGCCATGGCGGCCTGGTTTGCGGTGATGAGCGTATGGTCAAACTGGCTTGGCGCCGGTCCATTTGCCGGACGTATGGTGACAGACAGCACCTGGGTCGCGATTGCGGTCATTCTCGGGCCGATCATCCTGCTGGTTCCCAATCTGGTCGTCGCCAGCGTCATGACCGAAGAGGGCTGGCAATATAATGGCAACGTCAATCAGGACGTGTTTCAGCCGGGTAACTGGACGCTGGCTTTCGTTTTCGTCTCCGTCATCATGGCGCCCATTGTTGAGGAAGTGGCCTTTCGAGGCGTCGCGCTCGGCGCGTTGATCGCCCGTGGACTCAGCCCGGTCGGGGCCGTTGTTCTATCCAGTTTCGCCTTTGCGTTCAGTCACTTGCAATACTCCCCGGCGGCGATGCTGGTGGTGTTTCTGAGCGGCATCGGGTTTGCTGTCCTGCGCCTTGTCAGCGGTACCGTGATCGTGCCGATTATCGCCCATGGCGCGGCCAATGGCGTTGTTCTGACGCTCAATTGGCTGGCCTCCAATCCCCCAACGTGAGGGGTTGCCGGGACGACCGCGAGCCGCCATGTGAAGCGTCATGAGTGACGATCTTACCAAAGAACAGATCTATGATATCCCGGCCGGCTACACGCCCTTGCCCTGGCATCGCGGGTTTGGCCGTCAGGTCGGACCGCTGTTCGAAAAACGGGACGAGCATGGCCTGACCCGGGCCTTTCGAGTCGGCGAACATCATACCAATGGCATGATGAATGCGCATGGCGGCATGGTCATGACCTTTGCCGACATGGCCTGGGGCGCCGCGGTCGAGAAGGATGAAGACACCTGGTGGGTGACGATCCGTCTGCTCTGCGATTTCCTGTCAGGCGCCAAGCATGGCTCCTGGGTCGAAGGCCGCGGTAAGGTGCTGTCCGTGGTCGATGGCATCTACACGGTCGAAGGCCGGATCTGGACCGGTGAAAAGACGCTGATGACCGGTACGGGTATCTTCAAGATTATCGAGAAACGGACCTGACGCCATGGCGGATGATATGTCGAACGCACCCACCTATGAGCCGAATCTGCTGGCCCGTTATCGCGGTCAGAAACCGGACGCCCCGGCCTGGTTCGAAGCCGCCATTGCGACCCCTTACGAGACCCATATCGTTTCCGTGGACGGCATCAACATTCACTATCAAACCTATGGTGACCGGACCAAGCCAGGCCTGTTGCTGGCACATGGCAATGGCGCCCATGCGCACTGGTATGATTTTATCGCCCCGGCGCTGGCGGAAGACTATTTCGTTGTTTCGATGACCTTTTCCGGCATGGGCGACAGTGACTGGCGGAGCAGGTACAGCTTCCCAACCTTCGCTGAGGAGCAACTCGCCGTCTGTGAACATGCGGGCCTGTTTGAGGGCGGGCGCAAACCGGTCATCGCGGCGCATTCGTTTGGCGGCTTCATCACCCTGCACGCGGCCCGCAAACATGCCGACAAGTTTACCGGCGTGATCATTATTGATAGCGGCATCCGGCCGCCAGATGATGAATGGGAAGGGCCGCCGCGCCGCGCCCGTGGCAATCGCGCTTATGCCAGCCTGGAGGCCGCCCTGGCGCGCTTCCGCCTGGCCCCGCCGCAGCCTTGCGAGAACCATTATATTGCGGACTATATTGCACGTCACAGCCTGAAACAGGTCGAGGCGGAGAATGGTCAAACCGGATGGATCTGGAAATTCGATCCCGGCATTTTCGTCAATTTCGAGTTCAGCGCCATGTCTTCCAATCTCTTGGCGGATGTCAGCTGTCATGTCGCCTTGATGCGGGGCCAGGATTCAGAGCTCGTGACCGACCGGATCTGGGACTATATGCGCGGCTTGCGCAGTGCGCCGATGGACATGGTGTCGATTCCGGATGCCCAGCATCATGTCCTGCTGGACCAGCCGCTGGCTTTCATTGAGGCGTTGCAAACCCAGCTGAAACGCTGGGATTTCTAGATTTCACATTGCCTTTCAGGTGAGGTCGGTTAAAGACCGCGCGCCATGATCGAAATCCTTCCTGAAAATCCTGACCTGCATGCTGACGCGATCGAAGCGCTGTATGACCGCACCTTCGGGCCGGGGCATTTCGCCAAGACCGCGGAGCGCCTGCGGGAGGGCAATGCCTCCGTGCCGGACGTCTCCCGGGTCGCCGTCTCGGATGGTGCCGTGATTGGCGTCTGCCGGGTCTGGCCGATCCTGGTCGGCACGGGCGAGGTCTCAGCGTTGTTCATTGGGCCTGTCGCGGTCGATCCCGGCTTTCAAGGCCAGAGGCTTGGTCTCACGGTGACGGGCGAGGCGCTTGAAGCCGCGACCAAAGCGGGCTGGGGGGCTGCGGTAATTGTCGGCGCGCCGGGCTATTTCGGCGAACTGGGCTTTGAGCAGGTCGCGCCAGACCGATTTACGTTTCCGGGTCCACAGGACATGGCGCGGGTCATGGTCCGCGATTTGGCTGGGTCTGCGACGGAATTGAGCGGGAACGTGACGGTGGAGTAGTCCCAAGCGACGTCTTGTTCCAGTGGTCACGCGATGAGCTGCCTCAAACCTGCACAGTTGGGCAAAGAGTCGCGAAATCACTCAAACAAAGATTGAACGCGCTCGCCGGTTCAATACCAATACTCGAAAGAACAAGGAGCGACAGCATGGTTCGATCGAGCTTGGCCGGGATTTTTGTCCTTATCAGCGTCGGCTGCACATCGGTTCCCGATGGATATGCCAGCCCTAACCCTGTCCCTGATCCACAACCCCCGGCGTCAGACACCACGCTGCACGATGACTTGCTCACCCTTGATGCGCATCTTGATACGCCAGCTTTGTTCCATCGTGCTGGATATGACTTTTCAAGGCGCGGTTCATACCAGACAGATCGCACCAATGTGGATTTGCCAAGACTGCAAGAGGGCCAGCTGGATGGTGGATTCTGGGTGATTTACACCGCTCCCGGACCGTTGAATGAAGCCGCCTATATCGCCGCCCGCACTTCAGCCATTTTGAGGCAGGCGTCGATCCGCGAAATGGCCGCGAAGTATGCCGACTCGGTCGCGCTCGCATTTGAGGCAGATGATGCCGAACGCATCCACGAGGCCGGAAAGATTGTCGTGTTTCAGAGCATGGAAAATGCCTATCCGCTGGGTGAGGACATTAGTTTGCTGGAAACCTTCTATGTCGGTGGATTGCGGATGCTTGGCTTGGTGCATTTTGAAAGCAATCAATTTGCCGACAGTTCGACTGATGACTATTTGCATGGCGGGCTGAGCGAACTCGGAAAAGATCTTGTGCGAGAGGCCAACCGTCTCGGCATGATTGTTGATGCCTCGCACGCCTCGGATGAGGCCCTGCGGGATATGATGGCGGTGTCCTCGACACCGGTCATCCTGTCTCATAGCGGCCCGGATGGCGTGTTCGAGCATGCGCGAAACGTGCCCGATGATCTTCTGATTGAACTCGCCGAAAGCGGCGGGGTGGTGCATGTGAACGCGTTTGGCGGCTATCTCGAAGCCCTGGAGCCGACGGCTGAACGACTGGCTGCACTGGAGGCGCTCAACGCCGAATACGGCTCTGACTTTGCCGCGATGTCGGATGCGCAGCTGCAAGCCTATCGCGCCGCGCGGATAGAGCTTGATGGCGCATTTCCACCGCCGCGCTCAAACTTTGAGAAGTATCTGGAACACTTGTTCTATACGATCGACCTGGTTGGCATTGACCATGTCGGTATCGGTGCCGACTGGGATGGCGGTGGTGGCGTGGACGGCATGGCCGAGGTTTCCGACGTTCCGAAAATCACCACAGCGCTTGTCGATGCTGGCTATAGTGCTGAAGACATCGAAAAAATCTGGAGCGGCAATGTGCTCCGTTTGATGCGCGAGGTCGAAGCGGCGAAAACAGCGACGCTGGAATCGCCGGATGTTCTGAAATAGACGCGGGTCCCTCTGGACCTCTTAACGTCCCTCACGTCGCCAGGCCGCCAGCAGGGCCAACAGGATCAATCCAATTGCCAGCAAGCCGGGTAGAAGCGGCAGGCTTGTCGAGCTGCGCACCGCATAAGCGCCGCGTTCTCTCAGGCCGAGCCAGTTGCCGCCACTGGCGTCCGCGCGGCGTCCAACCATCCGGATATCTGGGATTTGTCCCGGTCGTTCCAGCGCGTAAATGCCGCCGCCGGACGCGTCCGTCAGCGGTTGGACCACGTCGCCTGTGGCTTCCAGCGCCGCGAATTCACGTGGATTGGCTGGGCCGTTCAGGGCGACGGCTTCGAGGCCGCCGGATTGGGCGCGGTACAGGCCGAGCTGATCAACCGGGACTTCAGCGCTATAGCTGCCCGGGCCATCCGGGCGCCAATCCGGTTCCAGGAAGCTGCCATCCGGTGTCTCGATAATCAAAGGTGCCGCGCGATCGGACAGCGTGCGTAGATTGGCGCGGACCGTGTCGCCCTGGGCCAGCAATTGCAGCTGTCGTTCATCCAGTTCCGGCTCTTTCATCAGCCAGTGCACGGATCTGCGGATCAGGTCTGAGAACGGACCGCCGCCATCATAGCCACGCGCCCAGAGCCAGATCTGGTCTGAAAGCAGCTGTGCGACGCGCCCGTCGCCGACCCGGTCGACGGCGAAAAGCGGTGCGCCGGACTGGGTCCGCATCAGGACATCGCCGGTATCCGCGCGGGCCTGGATATAGCGCAGCCACTTGCCCCAGGTCAGGCCGGCAAAGTCTTCGGTGATCGTGTGGCGCAGGCCTTCGTCCGACAAGGTGGGTTCGACATCTTCGGCAATCACTTCGCCGGTGGGCAGGGCGGGCAGGATGCCAGCCAGTGGCGTCCGGGCCAGGCTGGCCGGGCCGGCAAAGCTCTCGCCGGCAATCACCAGCAGCGCGCCGCCTTCATCGACATAGCGGGCCACGTCCGCGAGATAGCCCATCGTGATGACCCCGCGGCGTTCATACTGGTCAAAGATGATCAGGTCGAAACCGTCCAGCTTCTCCTCGAACAATTCCTCGGTCGGGAAAGCGATCAGGGCCATTTCCTCGAGCGGGGTGATATCGCGTTTGTAAGGTGGGCGCAGAATGGTGAAGTGGACCAAATCGACGGACGGATCAGATTTCAGCAAGTCGCGCCAGACTCGGCCCGAGGCATTCGGTCGGCCGGTCACCAGCAGGACCCGCAAGCCATCGCGAACGCCGGAAATCGTCGCAGCGGTGCGATTATTGGCAAGAGTCAGTTCCTGTTCGCCTTCCGGCGTTTCGAAGACGACAATGTTATCGCCGCGGCGTTCGACCTCGATCAGGATGCTCGTATCTTCGCCCGCCTCGATATATTGCGCCTGGCTGCGGCCGCCATTCATCGACCAGGTCAGCGGCACCGTCCCGCCTTGCGGGTCATCGATGCGAATGATGAATTCCGCCTGATCGCCGACAATGTCGAAATTCGGCGCCTGGACCAATGTTATCCGGCGGTCGCTTGCGTCCGGGTCGCCAGTGATCAAGGCATGCACCGGCCCCAGTTCGCGAATGCGGGACAGATTG
>JBCCZH010000171.1:0-6524 GCA_039188075.1 Pseudomonadota bacterium | reverse complement strand
GGTGCGCGCGGCGCTCGATCTCTAGCCGCCTTCGCCCAGCGTGACCGCCATGGGTGCGCCAGGGCCGAGATCGAAGCCGAGGAAGGTCCAGGCGACGACCAGAAGAATGCCGCTGATCAGCATCCAGACCGAGTAAGGCAACATGATTGCCGTCAGGCTGCCGAGCCCGAAATTCCCGACCCAGCGTCTGGCAAAGACCAGGATGAGCGGGAAATAGACCATGAGCGGCGTGATGATATTGGTCGCGCTGTCGCCAACGCGATAGACCGCGGTGGCGCCGTCTGGTGATACGCCGAGCAGCATCAGCATCGGCACCATGACCGGGGCGAGCAAGGCCCATTTTGCCGAAGCCGAGCCAACGAACAGATTGATAATGGCCGAGAAAAGCACGATCAGGCCGAGCAGGATGGGCAGCGGTAAGCCGGAGCTTTCAATCGCTGACGCGCCATGTACCGCGCTGATCAGGCCGAGATTTGACCAGCCAAACATCGCCACGAAGTGGGCCGCCGCGAAGGAGAGGACGAGATAATAGCCCATATCCTTCATCGCTTCCGACATCATATCGACCAGATCGCGATGGTTCTTGATAGTTCCGGCAGCCGCGCCATAGGCCCAGCCTGCGGCCAGGAACAGGACGAGAAATCCGCCAACCAGAGATTGGAAAAGGGGACCAGCGCGCTGATACCATTCCATGCCCTCGGTACCTTCGCCATCGAGCCAGAGCGGTGTGCCTGGGCCAGCCGTCATCAACACCCATAGCGCAATCACGCCCAGGACCGCGAGACCGGCATTGCGCAGGCCCTTTTTCTGTTCGGGCGTCAGCGGCTTGTCTTCGTCGCTATAGCTATCTGCATCTGCACCTTCTGAGGGGCTCCATTTGCCGAGACGCGGTTCGATCACACGATCGGTCACAAACCAGATGATTGGCAGGTAGATGACCAACAAAGCGACAATGAACCACCAGTTTCCAGCGATGTTCGCGTCATAGCTGGCATTCAGGATCTCGCCCGCTTCTTCGGTGATGCCGTAAAGCAGCGCGTCAAGTTGACCGGGGAACAGGTTGGCAGAGAAGCCGCCAGAGACGCCCGCGAAGGCGGCAGCGATACCCGCCAGGGGATGACGGCCGGCTGATGCAAAGAGCACGCCTGCGAGCGGAATCAGAACCACATAGGCCGCATCTGCCGCGTGGTTGCCGACCATGGCGACCAGGGCAACGACGGGCGTGAGGAGGAAGACCGGTGCGCCGCGTACGGCAGACCGCATGGCGCTGGCAAACAGACCGGACCGTTCAGCCACACCAGCACCCAGCATCACGACAAGTACATAACCGAGCGGATGGAAGTGCGTGAACGTCTTGGGCATTTCGACCCAGAGCCGCTGAATGTTTTCGGCCGCGAGCAGGCTGACCGCGCTGATAATGCCGTCACTGCCAATGCCAAAACGGGCTTTCTGGCTGTCGGGCATGCCGCCCAGGACCTGATCGTTGAGCTGCGCATTGACGCCGAGCATGGCGCAGATGACGGATATGATCACCAGCGCAATGATGAAATAGGCAAACAGGAAAACCGGATCTGGCAATTTATTGCCGGTTCGTTCGACCCAGCCGAGAATTCCTTTGGTCTGTTCTTGTTCTACGGCTTCCGCCATGCCCGCGTCTCCCAGTCTTTCGAAGGTTTATTTCGATCTAGACTGGACCCGCAGACCTGGCAATCTTGAGAGTGTAACGCGGCAAGCCGGTCCGTCTGATTCGATCTGCGCGCGATCTGAGCAGAGGGGTGGCTTGTGGCGAAACATCATGTGGAACGCAAAGATTTG
The DNA here is from genome assembly GCA_039188075.1 of Pseudomonadota bacterium. Lineage (GTDB taxonomy): Bacteria > Pseudomonadota > Alphaproteobacteria > Caulobacterales > Hyphomonadaceae > Henriciella. The sequence goes on along the minus strand of JBCCZH010000171.1, from coordinate 4,709 downwards.
TCTGAAACCGCTGCGAATTCTCGGTCTTGTGGCAAAAATTACCAACTTGCAGTTTCGATCGCTCCTTCGTCTTGAGCGCGAGCATTACAGCCCCTAATTTTGCTGTGTCGTGCGTTTTTGCGACAAGGGGGACGTTGAGTGACGAATACAATAGATGAGCATCTCGGCAATCGGATTGCCATCGCCCGCGGCGCTGCAGCCATGGCGGCGGAAACCGCTGCAACAAGGCTGGAAATGTCAACGACAGCGTATCAGGCACTGGAGCGCGGTGAGCGCCGAGTCAGTGCATTAATGCTTGTCCAAGTCTCGCGACTCTATGGCCGGCCCATTGGTTGGTTCTATGAGGGTTTGCCAGGACAGAGCGGGTTCAAGCGACCGGCTCAGGGATCGTCAGTTTGATTTTGAACTGACAGGCGCATTCATCGCCATTTCAGCCGCCACGCGCCGCAACGCGGATTCAGCGGCGCCGAGGCTGACTTCCAAATCGGTAAGGGTTTCCGCAGAAACGGGGCCCAGATCGCTTTTCACCCACGCAATGGCACGCAACATGTCTGCGACATATTCGATGTCTTCGATGGAAAGCTGAGTGTCCCCCATATCTCCCTAACCGCGCTGTTTGCGTCTTTCGATTCCTATTGGTCAGATAGTTTGAATGCGTTTGCAAGCAAGTTGGCTCTTTTTTTTGGGTTTTTGGCGCATTTCGTTTCGATTCTCAGTAAATCACCCCTCGTATGGGTGACACCTCTAACGGGTTTTAAGTATGGGGGGCTCAGCCAGACTTCAGATTGCTCGATTGATTTGCGAATGCGAAACTCGGTTGATCTGATTGGAACGCACGCAGCAAAGTCTCTGGCGAAACATAAGCACAGAATATGTCGCCTTGCGGCGCATACAGGAGCGGTAAGCCCAGTCGATCCGTTTCGCGCTTCGATATGCTCTGGAATTTGCACGTCAAACCCGCATCTTCTAGGCTACGTCTCGCTAGGAGACGACAGACAGGAGCGGGAAGAAAATGTTGAAGTGGATTATTGGTGGTCTGGTCATTCTGATCGTGATCGCAATTTTGCTGGTCGTCGCCTTTCAGGCACCCACGCGGTGGAGCACGGCGGAGACTATTCGCACCCCGGAAGACCGGTTTGAAGGCCTGGCGGATTATCCCTTCGCGCCGAACTATGTCGAGATTGAAGGCTATCGCGTTCACTATGTCGATGCCGGACCGCGCGACGGGGAAACGGTCCTGCTCATGCATGGACAACCGTCCTGGAGCTATCTTTATCGCCATATGATTCCCTTGCTGACCGAAGAAGGATATCGGGTCATCGCGCCTGATCTGGTCGGGTTTGGCAAATCGGACAAGCCGCTCCGGCAAAAGGATCACTCCTATCAGATGCATGTGGATGTGATGTCCCAGTTCGCCCGCGAGATCGATCTGCAGGGCGCGACACTTTTCGCGCAGGATTGGGGCGGGCTGATCGGATTGCGCATGGTCGCAGAGGATCCTGACCGCTATGCGCGGATCATGATCTCAAATACCGGATTGCCGGCTGCCAGTGGATTGCGCGGCTGGATCGGATATCCGATGATCCGCTTCCAGGTCTGGCGCGAAGGAAGGCCGGATTCTCTTCAGGTTGACGATTCGTTTCGTTTCACACGCTGGATCGCCTGGGCCATGCATACGGAAAACTTTGATCTGCCAACCCTTTTTCAAAGCGCGACCACGCGGACGCTGTCGGATGATGAGCTTGCCGGATATGCCGCCCCGTTCCCGGATGAGCGTTATCAGGCTGCGATCCGGATTTTTCCATATCTTGTGCCATCGCAATTGCGGCAGAACCAAAAGGCCATGGATGAGGTTTTTGCCAAATGGGACAAACCCTTCCTGACCGCCTTTGGCGACAGTGACCCAGTCACAGCGGGTGGGGACGTGCTCTGGCAGCAAACCGTGCCCGGCGCAGACGGACAGCCGCACACAACGATCGCCGACGGACATCATTTCATTCAGGAAGACAAACCGGAGGAACTGGTTGGGCTGCTCGTCGCCTTTATGCGTCAGAACTAAGCGCCACTTGCCTAGTTGAGCTTGTCCTCGTCGCGGGGCTTGGCCGGTGTGAACGCCGGATGCAATGGCTCCGCCGGGACACCTTCTTCTTTGAGGGACTCGCGCTCATCTGCGGTGGTTTCGCCCCAGATCGGCTTGTGCTCGGTTTCGCCATAATGCATGGCGCGCGCTTCGGTGGCGAACCCGTCGCCGACATAATCGAAATTGTCTGAAACATGCTGGCGGGCTTTTGCGGCGAGTTTTCCAAACACTTTTTGTGGATCCGGCGGACCGGACTTCTTGGTGCCAGATACAGCCGGTGCCATGATCGCCTTGCCGACATTCGTGCCCTGGCAAGCCAGACACTCAACCAACCCCGCCTTGGCTTGCTTGTCATAGGCGTCCGACGACGCAAACCAGGCTTCGAATTCGGCATCGCAATCCGCGCAGATGAGGGCGTACTTGATCATTCAGGCGTTCAATAGCGGATCCAGCTTACCAGAGCGTTCAAGCGCCATCATTTCGTCGCATCCGCCAATGTGAAGGTCACCGACAAAGATTTGCGGAAACGTCCGGGCGCCGCCTGATTTCTGAATCATCTCGGCTTTCTTCTGCGCATTCATACCGGCATCGATATGTGTCATCTCCACGCCTTTCTGCTTCAGCAGGTTCAATGCGCGCGAGCAATAGGGGCAAAATGCGCGCGTATAAATCGTCACGTGAGCCATGTTCAGGGCGGTCCTTTTCGTCCGGTTCGCCCCTTATATGGTAAGGTCCGCCTCTCTTACAACGCGTGCCAGCACCAGCACATTGACGCGGGCGGCACCGGCCCGTTTTAGCGCTTTTGTGCAGGCGGCCAGTGTCGACCCCGTCGTCAGGACGTCGTCAACCAAAGTGACCGTGCTACCCTTGATCCGGCTTTGTCGCGTCTTGCGTACCTCGAACGCGCCTGCGACATTGCGTTGCCTCTGGCGCCCGGTCAGGCCGCCCTGGCTGGGCGTGTGTCGTTTGCGGGACAAGGCATCAATCAGCGCCAGCGTGCCGGTCTGGCGTGCGACGCCCTGGGTTAGCCATGCAGCTTGATTAAACCCCCGCGAGGCCAAACGCTGATAGTGTAACGGAACCGGAACCAGCCAGTCTGTTTCTGGCAGAATGTCCCGCCCGGCAAGCGCCATCCAATTGCACATGGCGTTCAAACCGTCGCGCCGCCCGGCATGTTTGAGCTCGAGAATGGCCTGGCGAGAGACATGGTCATAAGCCAGCGCGGCACGCGCCTGGTCCCATTTGGGGGCTTTCGCCGCGCAAGCGCCGCACTGGCTGTCTTCGCCCAGATCGATGTCGATCGGGACCGCACAGGTTCGGCAACCGGTCCCATTGAGAAAGGTCAGCTCGGCCATGTCCTCGGCTGCGACGGGGCCGTCGCCGCCATGCCTACGGCCAGTGATGATGGACCGATGTGGCCAAACAAAATTGGTCAGCGACCGTAATCCCGCCCTTGCGGAACGCGCTGTCCAATGCATATCGGAACCCATGGTGTCGTCTCCACCCCCCAAGCTGTTTGATCGCGCGCGTGTTGCCCGCAATCGGGACCGCGCGTCGTCTGATTACAGGCAATATGCCTTCCTTAAGGGCAGGGAGTCGAATCAATTATTGGAAAGGCTCAAGGACAGCCCCCGAAAATTCGAGCATGCGCTGGACCTTTTTGCGCATGACGGGCAGGCCAGCGAGGCCCTGTTGGAAAGCAAGATTGTAAGCCGTGTGACCGCGTTAGAGTCCTCTGCAGGCATGATCAAGGCATTGAAAAGCAAGGGCTTGAACTCGGTCCATGTTGAAAATGACGCTATGCCATTTGAACCTGAATCCTTTGATCTGGTGGCGAGCATCCTGTCCTTGCACTGGATCAACGACCTGCCGCAGATTCTGGCCGGGATCAAATCGGTTCTGAAACCGGATGGCCTGTTTCTGGCTTGCCTTTTCGGTGGCGGCTCCCTCACCGAGCTTCGAACGGCCTTGATCGAAGCGGAAAACGAAGTCACCGGCGGGATCAGTCCGCGCTTATCGCCCCTGCCAGGCCTTCAGGATATGGCGGGCTTGTTACAGGCCGCTGGATTTGCTCTACCTGTTGTGGATCGGGACCGCGTCACCGTGCGATACGCGCATCCGATGCAATTGCTTCGCGACCTCAAGGGCATGGGGGAGCAAGCGGCTTTTGCGACGCGTCCGGATCAAGTTCGCCAACCGCTTTCCCGGCGTATTTTGGCGCGAATGTCGGAAATTTATGCTGAGCGATTCAGCGATCCGGACGGTCGCGTGCGGGCGACATTTGAGGTCATTTGGTTGTCGGGATGGGCACCTGCGCCCGGTCAACCTGTCGCTTTGAAGCCGGGAAGTGGCAAATTCAGCCTCGCAGCGGCCGTCAAGTCCCCGGAAAACGGCCCGTCGTCGGACTGATCTCAAGTGATATTCGTGGTTTTGAGCGGTTACAACCAGACGCTGTGAAGTGTGGCGCAAAAGCCACCATACGCGACGCGCATACCCCCTATGCTTAATTTAGCCCTAATCCCTGCACAATTGCGTTCCTATCTTTGTGTTCAATCGCCCGAAAGTGGCGTGAATAATGCAAGGAACCTCCCATGTTGAAGACATTGATCGTCTCGATTGCCCTTGCCGC
>JBCCZH010000170.1:0-6529 GCA_039188075.1 Pseudomonadota bacterium | reverse complement strand
CTGACCCTGCGCCCATAGCGCATGCGACCGCCATGGCCGATAGCTGGCGAAGTCCGCTCCTCATGTCTTGGCATTACCTTTTGCGCGTTTACACTGGCTTAACAGTCGCCGCCCGGGAGTCGCGCTTTTGGTAAGGACCGCGTTAACGATACTGCTGACCTGCATGAGCCTGTGTCACGCACACGCCCACCCCGTGGACCCGACACAGTCCACCTATCTTGGCAATGAGGGGATCATGGTCAGCGATGGTCACTCGACCATCCTGTTCGATCCGCTGTATCCGAACGGATTTGGAACCTATCAAATGGTGCCCGAAGAGACCCGGCAGGCGATTATGGCGGGCGCCGCTCCGTTTGATGCCGTTGATGCCATTTTCATCAGCCATATGCATCCTGATCACTTCTCGGTGGACGAGGTGATCCTGTATCTCGAACAACATGAACAGGTGCGCCTCTATGCGCCCAGTCAGGCGGTCGACTGGATGCGTCAGGAAACCGGGAATGAGGCCATTTTCGAGCGCGTGATCGCCGTGCCGCTGGAGCGCCTGGATGCCCCGCTGACATATCAGGAAGGCGACTTGGTGATTGACGTGGTGCGGATTCCGCATGCGGGCTGGCCAAACCGCGCAGAGGTCTCGAACCTGGTCTGGCGGGTGACCTTGCCCGATGGAGTCACGGTCATGCATCTCGGCGACGCGGATCCGAACGATGCGCATTTCGCCGCGCATGCCGATCATTGGACCGCGACCCGAACGGACGCGGCCTACCCGCCATACTGGTTTTTCGTGATGGGAGACGGTCCGCAAATCGTCGACTCGCGCCTGAATGCCACCAATGCCACTGGTATCCATGTGCCGATGGAATTACCGCCGGACCTGTTCGTATCCGGCCGCGATTTTCTCCATAAACCCGGGGAAACCCGCACCCTGAAAGTGGCGGCGGACGAATGAAACAGATTACGCTTTCCGAAGATCGCCGCGAGCGCCTGGTCGGGCAATTGCAGACCTTGTTCCAGAGCGAGTTCGACGAAACCCTGTCAGCGTTCCGCGCCGAACAAGTGCTTGACCTGATGCTCAAGACTCTTGGCCCCGGCATTTACAATCAGGCGGTGCAGGATGTGCGCGCGCATTTGCAGTCCAAGCTCGACGATCTCGACGGTGAAGTCTATGTCGACGACCAGACCTGACAGCATTTGAAAGACCCGCCATGTCCCTGACCCTTTACGGATTGAAGAATTGTGATACCTGCAAGAAAGCTCTGAAGGCGCTTGAGAGCGCCGGAAAAAGCGTGACCTTTGTGGACATTCGCGCTGAAGCAGACCTCGCTCAATTGGTGCCGGCCTGGCTTGCTCAGGCGGGGGATGAGCGTTTGGTCAATCGGCGATCGACAACCTGGAGAACCCTGTCCGAGGCCGAGCGCGCCAGTGATCCCCAGGCCCTTCTAATGGCCCATCCGACGCTGATCAAACGCCCCGTCATCGAGACCAATGGGCAGGTCTTTGTCGGCTGGGGCAAGGATGAGCAGAGCGCGCTGCTCTAGCACTCAAACCCGACGGACGCTCCGACGAATCCCAGCCTTACCCTTGTGAATTCAGGCGCGAAGATGATATCGCGACCGATAAATCTGCGTAGCAGCAAGGCAGGAACAGCCGGTGCAAGAAGTCGAGGCGAAATGGATCGAACGCACTTTACGGGATTATCCCGTTGAAGAGCTGAGCCCGATTCTCGACATTGGCAGCCAGACCCTGGCCTTCCGGACGCAGGAAAAGCCCTACATTCAGGCCGATCTCTTCGCCCCCCTTATGGCGCGCGGCATCGCCATCATTCACTCGGATCTTCAGGAAGGTGAGGGGATCGATATTTCCGCAAACCTGCTGGAAGCAGACGGCTATGCCGCAATCCAGGCGACGGCGCCGCGGACCATATTCTGCAACAATGTGCTCGAGCACGTCCTCGATCCGGGCGAGTTTGCAAACAAGTGTTTCAGTCTTTTGCCACCCGGCGGACGTCTGGTGATCACCGTGCCGAAAAGCTATCCGCATCATCGCGATCCGATCGACACCATGTTCCGCCCAACGCCCGCGGAGATCAGTGCCCTGATTTCCAGCCCGCATGACGTCCTGGTGTCTGACATTATCGAGGTCGGTTCTTATCGGGACAATCTCAAGAAGCGGCCCTGGATCATTTACCGCCAGATCCTGCGCCTGCCATTTCCATTTCTGGGATGGACAAAGTGGAAGCGTTCCATGAAGAAATTCTACTGGATGATCTGGCCGTACCGCCAGTCTTGTGTGGTGATTCAGAAACCGCTCTAGCGCCTTCTTGGATTGCGATACAGGTCCTCTTCATCATGATCCAGGTCGACTTTCATCTTGCCGCGCAAGACTTGCTCTGACAGCTTTTTCACATGTTTGCGGCCGGCGCGATTGAATTTCAGGACGGCGCAAATCAGTTCCAGTACGGCTTCCAGTTTGCGATCCTGATGCGCCGGATCGATCCGCACCATCCAGGCGCCGCCCAGATTGACCAGCTGGTGATCCAGCACCCCGATCTTGCGGCCTTTCTGATCATAGACGCTGTAATCTGCGCCCATGCTGAACAGGTGCCGCCGCAGCGTATAGAAATTCACTTCAGTCTTGTTCTGGATGAAAAAGCTGAACCGTTCCGGCATGAAAGGCAGGGTCTTGGAGACCCGCTCCAGCTGGATCAGCTGGTCATGACGCGCCAGATTGATCGAAAAGACCGGCAAGGCCTGACCGCCCGCGCTCAATGAGAGCTGCAGTGAACGTCCGAGCATCATTTCCGCGCTGCCACGCCAGCCCAGAGTCTCTGAGAACAGCTTGATGATAAGGCGGCGTTCAAACCCCTCACTGCCATCCCAGAGCTCCTGGCGATAGCCGATCAGGGCTTCGCGCTTGCCGTCGATCACGGTCTGACCGTACAGCTCCATATCCTTGGTGAACTGATCGGATGCGGCCTCGTTCTGCGTCCGTTTCATGATGCCGATTTCGGCGGTATTCAGATCCGTCGCCCAGAAATCGACTTTCACCTTGCGACGCTTGGTTTTCGCGCGCGATTTGGCCGTTTTCACATCGGCGGGGGACGCCGCAAGCGCCATACCATCAGCCATTTCAACAACTCCAGAGATTCACGACTCAATTTCGCTCAATCTCGTCCGCAGATGTCATGATTTGGTTAACGAAACTGCGCTTTTTGTTAAGAGCTTCGAGATCCAGCCCGGCGACCCAGACGCCACAGGATCAGAGTTAGTCGGTTACGCTGCTTGCAGGCCTGGAGACGCCGGTGCGCGCGCTTTCCAAACGGTCTGATTATTGATCACATCGACAAAGATATGCACCGCGATGGCCGGCCAAATCGACCCTGACAGAAGGAAGACGAGGGTGACCAGCGCCCCGAGAATGAAGATGCCGAACAATTGATTGGCGCCTTGATAGAGATGCAGCAAGGTGAACACGGCCAGGGCCGCCAGAGCCGCAGCCCAGATCGGCATGAACAGGGCGAACGCCCAGATCAGATAGCCCCGAAATATGATTTCCTCGGCAATCCCGGCGGAAATGCCCAACACATTGAACAGGCGCCGTTCCGCATCGGTGTGCGGCAGGAAATTGGACATGTTGGGGTTCTTTTCCAGCCCGTGGCGGAATTCCTGACGCGCCGATTCGGATCTTGCAATGGAGGCGTATTGAAAGACGAAGAAGAGGCACATCGCGGCCGCCAGTCCCCACCCTGCGAGGGCGATTGGTCCGGTCTGAAGGTCAAAGCCGAGCAAGCCCCAGGCGCGGTCGCCGCTGGCCCACAGGACAATGATGGGCAGTGATATGCCCCACAAGAGAAGGATGGTCTGCGTATAGTGTTTGATCCGGACGCCTGGCTTGCCAGAGGCCAGTTCCAGTCGGGCTTTCTTCAGATTGAACAAGGCCTCGATCGGCAGGCCGATCACAATCACGGCCAGCATGGCGATATCCACAAGAGATAGACTGTCAGCGCTGAGAAATGGCATTTTCGACTCCTTTGGCCCTTAACCTCTGACCTGAAATATACTAAAATTGAATCTGAATACAAGTTCAATTTTCTGAGGACCACATTCATGGCTCCAAATCCGCCCAAACAGGACCGCGCCATTCGCACGCGAGAAAAGCTGATGTCCGCCCTCGAACGCCTGCTGCGCACACAGGAGTTCGAGAATATTTCCGTCCAGGACATTGCCCGCGAAGCGGGGGTCGCTGTCGGTTCGGTTTATTCCCACTTCAAGGACAAGACCGCCTTTCTGGAAGCGCTGCTCGCATTCTGGCGTGAGCAGGTCGAAGCGCAGTTGGAGATTGCGGAGACACAGGACACACGCGCCGCCTTCGAAGCCATGGGCAGTCTGAAAGCGTCCCTGTTCGAGGCGACCAAGGCCGTCTATCTGCAAACCCGCGACAATGGGCATGTCTTGCGCGCGGTGCACACGTATGCACGCCTGCACCCCGAGGCGGAGGATGATGACTGGCAGACGCTCGTCATACGCAGTTTTGCGCCCATCTCCGCCCTGTTCGAGCTCTATGCCGATGAGATCACGCTGGAGGATGCCGATCTTGGCACACGTATGCTGGGCGTGTTCTTCAACACGATCTTCATCCGAACAGCCCTGATGCCGCAGGACACGTTGCTCGACGCCGCCGGCATTGATAGCGATACGATGATTCGGGAAGTCACGGATATGGCCTATGGCTATCTGACCCAGCCGCGCGCTGCCGCGGCGGCGGTGACCTAGGCCTGCATATCCGCGAGGATTTGAGCCAGCATCTCCATGCCTGCGCCCCAGCCTTTGCCGAGATTCTCAACCGCGCCCGCAAAGCACGCAATCTGGGCCGGCGAGGCATTGTGGGGGGACCATTCCAAGCGCATCTGCGTGACCCCATCCGTCTCCTCGAACGTGACCACGGTCAACAGCGTCGCGGGCCAGTCCGGCATCATCGGGTTCGGTGCGAGCTCCCAATCCGCATTGGTTGTCGACATCAGCATGATCAAGCGCTCTGGCGGAACGACTTCAGTATAGACGGATTTCTGATAGCCGGACGATTCGCCCATCCGCATCTCGTTCAGCCATTGCCCGCCAGGTTGGACATCAAGCTCATGGATCACGGTCTCGACACCCGGCCCATACCATTTTGCCAGCAGGTCAGGCTCGGTCCAGGTGCGCCAGACCAGCGCCCTCGGTGCGTTAAACGCTCGTTCCAATACGTAGACAGGCAGCTCGGTCATCATCAGTCCTTCTCTTCATGTTTCAATTGATCCAGCAGGCCATCCAGCTGATCAAAACTGCCCAGCCAGAACTCTCGAAACGCTTCCAGCCAATCCACGGCATCGCGCATCGGCTTGGCATTGAGCTTGGCCGGACGTCTCTGTTGATCCACGGCTCGCGTCACCAGGCCGGCCCGTTCAAGCACCTTCAGGTGTTTCGAAATGGCGGGCTGGCTCATCTCAAAGGGCGAGGCGATTTCATTCACCGTCGCTTCGCCACCAGCCAGCCGGGTCAGGATTTCGCGCCGCGTCGGATCTGCCAGCGCGGCAAAGATGGCGTCGAGATTTGGCGCTGAAGGGGTCGCTAGATCAATGTTCATAACTAATTGGTTATATAATAAATCCTGTAAAGTCAAATTGTCTCTTTGCAAACGGTTATTGCCGGAATAGGGTCGTGACATCCGAGGGGCGCGTCTGGAAGCGCTGAGATCGTTCTGTCACCCGAGCGAGCACCCTTAGAACCTGATCCGGCTAGTCCTTTCAAATCCGAGAGGCCCGAACCGGCGTAGGAACGGAGCGAAGTCTTGGCGTCAATCGTCACTCAATCTGCCCCACCGCCCAATGTGGCGCGCGCGCTCGCGGCGTGCCCGGACGAGGCCGCCGGGACGCTATCTGCCTTGCGCGACCTGATCTTCGAAACGGCCAGCGCGCGGCCTGAAGTCGGCCCTTTGACGGAAACCCTCAAATGGGGTGAGCCAGCCTATCTGACCGAGAAAACCAGAAGTGGCACCACCATTCGGCTCGGCTGGGACGAGGCCGGGACCCGTGTCAGTCTCTATGTCCATTGCCAGACCACGCTGGTCGGTGAATGGCGCGACCGTTACCCGAATGAGCTGACCTTTGTCGGCAATCGCGAAGTCCAGATTTCAACACAGCATCCCCTTCCACGCGCGGCGTTGCAGCACTGTATCGCCATGGCGCTGACCTATCATGCAAGGAAACGGTCATGACCTTTCTGCGAATCTGGGCCGTGTTGCTGGCGCTCTCCTTGATGATTGGTGAGCTATGGCGTTCTTGGGGCGCGGGTCGCGAATTCGTCTTTGTGATTGATGATCAGATCATGGGCGCGATGCTGCTCGCATCGGCTTACTTGCTGAAACAGGAAACCTGGCGTCGCCGGGCCTTTTTCTCCGCCGCTTGGGCGTTCAATGTCGGCATGCTTTATTCCAGCTTCTTCGGCAAAATTGTTCGCCCCGATCAAACCAATGCCGGCAATTGGGATCTCGG